>CAMWLW010000051.1 GCA_947175245.1 uncultured Bacteroidales bacterium | reverse complement strand
ATCTTTAAGAAGTCTTACATAGAAATCCCAATATTTCATTCTTATATCTGGAGATTCGGAGGAAAGATATTCGGTAAATTTTGATTCAAGAAAAAGTAGATTGCCTTTTTTTGATTTTAAAACAATATCTATATTTGACGGATTATCAAATACCTTATTTTTTACCTCAAACCAACATTCATCATATTCTTCAACTTCATTATCGGAATGTTTAATTATTATTGGTTTATTAGCGACATCATGAAAACACAGCAATGCTAATAGTGCCGAGGAATGAAGTCTCAAAATGCGATTGATCTCTCCGACACTCCCATAGGCTGCCTGCTGGAATAGTGTTTTCCAATTTTCTGAAGTAACTCCAAATATTTCTTTCAAAACATCATCAGTGCGTTTTGAATCAGATGGTTGTATTTCTCTTGACCATTCAGATTCTCCTTTACTGGTTTTTGTCGGAATTATATTAACATCGGGCGATATTTTGTTCAATCGTATTTCAAGTTTTTCTATAAGCTCATTTACGCGCTTTTCGGCATTATCCACTTTTTTTGTATTCATATTTGTTGTTATTTATTAATAGTTTATGTACTGTTTAATAGATTCTTTAATCCACCATAACGAGTAACTGATGAATTTATAGCCTCGAGTTTCATCAAATTTTCTTGCGGCACAAAGTAACCCTTTATAGCCTTCGTCCATAAGCTCTTCTACCCGATGCCGTTCTGATGCGTATTGCTCGGCAACTATACGAACGAATCGGCGATTGGCAAGAAACAACTTTTCTTTAGCAGCCTCGCAGTCTTCGGGTGATTGCTGAATTTGCTTAATAAGGGCAAGTTCTTCCTCAACTGTGATAAGTTCTTCGCGAGAGACATCTCCATAGCTATTTCTCCCAGGGTCAGTCGATATCGGCGTGTGGTTTATCTCCAAATTATCGGTATTCAGGATAAGGACTTGCTTACCTTGACTTTGCAATCGAGATACCCTATCGCTGGGCACTTTCACTGTCGCAGCGTTAGTCGTAAACGCTACAACCATGTCGGCATCGTCAACGAGTGCAATGTTCCTTTTCTTTTTCGCAACTGCATCACCATGAGCGCCATTGGTTTTGTACACCGAAACAGGTATCAAGAGATTATCGGCATATCTTCTGACATAAGAGTTCAAAAGTGTTTCGCCATCGGTAATGTAGATTTCCGTTACTTTGGTTTTCCAGAAATAACGTCTGAAAATCATTACCCAATCGTGATAAGTGATAGTGGGATCAAGAGTCCCGAGTATAGCAATATTCATGTTCAAAAAAAATTAATGCTATATATATTATACGATGAGAAATGTTTCTTAATGTTAACAAATTTCGTTACTCAACATTCAAAAGCATTATTATATGCCATATAATCCTAACACCAAAACAGTTACCCGTTAAGAATATTTAACTTTACATTTATTAACATTTAAATTATAGACCGATCTTGTTTTACAATAAAATAGCTTTTTCATATAAAATAGTTTATAAACAGCCTCGGTCATCCTCTCGTTGGCTAATTGTTTGATAAAAAATACGAAGCGTAGGAATCTGCACTATCAGCTCATTCCACGCTACGAGGCCTTCGCATAACCCTTCAAAGCAGAATGAGCAACAGTGCAGATGCCTACGCTATTTTATGATGATAAAGACCATAATATCAATAGATATTACAGTCAACGCTCTCCATGTAAAGAATGGAGATCTCAACATACAAGTATAGGCATCTACTGTTGCTGATTCTTGGCTTTGAATGGAGGTTGCGAAGTTCCGTAGCGTCAAGAATAAGTGTCAAGTAAACGCTAAAAAAAATAATTGTGCAGACCTCTCTCGGTCAGCACGTACAAAATTAGTTAAAAGATATCTGATATCCTAATAATTAGCTTAAATAGAAACAAGCCGAGTCACGATAGCGTGGCCCGGCCCAACGTTTTATATGCGCTTCGCAACAGTATTTATTGAATTACACGTTTCAGTTCGCCAAGCGTACTTTGTAAAGATGGAATTTCGGTCTTGACGACATCAAAAATTATGTCAGAGTCAATATTAAAATAGCCGTGCGCTATATGATCTCTAAGCCCCATGATTTCCTTCCATTGTGTATTTGGAAATTTCTCGTACAGCAATCCTTGTGTTAACCGATCGATTTTCTTAACCCCTTCGCCAATACTTTCAATTAACATACAAGATGCCGCCATTGTTTGCTTTCCCTCAGGAGATGTAAGATAGTCGTCAGATGACGTGACTTTGTCATTCCACGAAACAATCAACTCACATGCTTCTATCATCTGACCGACAATATGGTTGATTAAGGGTGCTTTAGGCAAAAATTGTGATTCCATCTTTATCAATTTCACTTAAGAGAAATGGATCGAGAGTAGATCGAGAGCGTATCAAGTCTACACCTCGCCCGAGAATTCCTTCAAGATAACTTTTAAGGGAAACTATTTTCAGAGCTTTAGGGGGCATATCCACGAAAAGATCTACATCACTGCTATCAACATATTCACCACGAGCCACTGACCCAAATACACGCAAAGACTTAACCCCGTACTCTGTACGGAGCTTATCAGAAACCTTTGTCAATGTCTCAATACAGTGTTGGCGATAGTCCATCAACTCAACTTTTAGGGTTATTATCTACGTGCATCATTGCTATCTCGTTCAGTGCAAAGATACGACTTTTTACGACAGTTAAAGATTCAATGACCCTTTTTTATTGAAAAAAACACATTATTCATCATTCATCGTTTTTAACTGCCTTACTAAAAAATATATTAAAGCCAAACAGGCCGAGTCACGATAGCGTGGCCCGGCCCGTTAGTATGGTGTTGGTAGGATTACATGGCGAAGATGTTGAAGCCGCCGTCGACTACGGCTACAGTGCCGGTGACAAACGATGACGCGTCACTGATGAGGTACTGGATTGTGCCGCACAGTTCCTCGGGCTTGCCGAAACGACCGAAGGGGGTCTGACGTATAACGTCGGCACCACGCTCGGTGAGCGAACCGTCGGGGTTGGTAAGCAACGCGCGGTTCTGATTGGTAAGGAAGAAGCCGGGAGCTATGGCATTAACGCGGATGTTGGGGGTGAATTTCTTGGCAACCTCGGTAGCCATATAGGCTGTAAAGTTACTGATGCCGGCCTTGGCGGCGGCATAACCGAGCACGCGCGTCATAGGACGGAAAGCGGCCATCGACGAAAAGTTGACAATGGTGCCGCGGCCGGCCTCGACCATAGGCTTGAGAAATATCTGAGTGGGCAGCACGGTGCCAGTGAGATTGAGTTTGAGCACTGTATCAAACTGCTCGATGTCAATATCAAAGAATGTGCCTGTCGGCGCGATAGTTGCACCGGGCATATTGCCTCCGGCAGCGTTGAGCAGGGCGTCGATACGACCGTATGCGGCAAGAATATCCTTGCAGTTCTGCTCCAGGACAGCAGCATCAAGCACATTGGTAGTTAAGAACATAGCCTCGTTACCGGCAGCCTTGATATCGGCCACAATGGCATTGCCCTCGTCGGCACGGCGACCCAGGATAACGACTTTGGCACCCTCGGCGGCGAGATAACGCGAGATACACGCGCCCAGCACGCCGGTTCCGCCGGTGATGACTACAACCTTGCCTTCAACCGAAAATAACTGATTTTTCATTTCTTATCTGTATTATTTGTTTTGTTTCTCTTCCTGTAACTCTCGCTCTACGGTAGCCATCACGCCGCCAACCTGGCCGAGGGCAAGCATGCGGCCGTGGAACGAGTAGCCCGCGTTATAGCCCATCTTCTCGTCGCCGAGCATCAAGGGGGCATGGTCAACTCGCATGGGCAGACCGGGGTTGATGCGCTCAAATGTGCGTATGAGCGAGATGATGTCAGCGCGGCCACCGAGGTGGGGAGCCTCCTTGAAGTCACCGTTGGGCAGTACCTCACAGCTGCGCAGATGGACAAACCACGTGCGGTGGGCAAACTTGCGAGCCATCTCGGGCACGTTGTTGTGGGCACCGGCGCTGAGTGAACCGGCGCAGAATGTCAGGCCGTTGTGCTTGTTGTCGACGGCATTGTACAGCCACTCGACGTCGTCGGCACAGGTGATGATGCGCGGCAGGCCGAGCACGGGGAAGGGAGGATCGTCGGGATGAACACACATATTGATGTCATACTCGTCGCACACGTCCATGATGGCCGAGAGGAAGTAGCGCATATTCTCGCGCAGGGTAGCCTCGTCGACGCCCTTGTAGAGCGCGAGCAGGTCGCGGAACTTCTGCACGGGCGAGTCGTCGTCCTCCGAGATGTTACCGCCAACAAAGCCCTGGGTCTTGACAATGATATTCTCGACCAGGCGCTGTTCGCCCTCGGGAGTCATGGTCTCGCGCAACTTGTCGGCACGCTCGAGAGTGGCGGCGTCGTAGTCGTCGCGCGCACCATCGCGCTTGAGAATGTAGATGTCGAAATAGGCAAACTCGCCACGGTTGAAGTAGAGGTTTGACGTGCCGTCACCGTTAGGATAGTCAAGGTCGGTGCGTGCCCAGTCGAGCACGGGCATGAAGTTGTAGCAGATGGTGCGCACACCGGCACGGCCGAGCGCGGCCAGCGAACGCTTGTAACGTTCAATCAGCTCGTCGCGGTCAGGGCCGGCATACTTGATTGACTCGCTCACGGGCAGACTCTCGACCACCGACCAGCGCAGTCCGTGAGACTCAATGTAGTCTTTCATCTTGTTGACCTCCTCGTCGGTCCATTCGACACCGGCAGGCAGGTGATGCAGCGAGGTTACAATACCTTCGACGCCAATCTGGCGCAGCATATCAAGTGTAATCTTGTCGTTGGGTCCGAACCAACGCCATGTTTTCTCCATCATATTATTATATGTATATGTAGTTAAAATTTGAAATAGTTACGGGCATTGTTGTAGCAGATGTCACGTACCATGCCGATGACGCGTTTAATCTGCGATTCGGGTATCAGACCGGCCTCGACATCGTGTCCGAGCATGTCGCATAGCAGACGGCGGAAGTAGTCGTGACGCGTATATGACACAAACGAGCGCGAGTCGGTGAGCATACCGACAAAACGACTCAGCAATCCCTGAACCGACAGCGCGTCCATCTGAGCACGCATGCCCGAGAGCTGATCGTTGAACCACCACGCGGCGCCCATCTGGATTTTGCCGGGAGTGACACCGTCCTGGAAGTTGGCGGGCATGGCAGCGACCCATGTATTGTCGGCCGGATTGATATTGTAGAGAATAGTCTTGGCGAGCAAGTTGTCGGCATCGAGCTTGTTGAGTATCGACGCGACTGCCTCGGCGGCTTTCCAGTCGCTTATGGTGTCAAAGCCGGTGTCAGGGCCGAGTGTGGCAAAAGCGCGCGAGTTGACATTACGCATCGGGCCGAAGTGGAATTGCTGCACCCAGCCGGCGCGCGCGTTCATGCGGCACAGGTCAATCAACAGCCTGGTGTTGAACATATCGGCCTCATGGCTGTCGAGCGCTACACCTGACAGCTGTTTGACAAACAGTTCGTTGGCCTTCTCGACGTCACAGGGAGCCCAGGGCACGCGGCTCAGACCGTGATCGGCCACAGTACAGCCGTTCTGAGCAAAGTAGTCGTGACGCTTCTGCAACGCGTCGGTCAATGTGAAGTAGTCGACAATCTCTATACCGGCGGCGGCGCTGAGCTTCCCGATATATTCATTGTAAACAGCGGGTGCTGCACCTGCCATCGCCTTGTCGGGACGCCATGCCGGGAACACCTTGACCTCAAAGCCCGACTCGGCAATCTGACGGTGGTATTCGAGAGTGTCAATCGGGTCGTCGGTAGTGCATACCACCTCGACGTTATATTTTTTCATGAGCCCGCGGGCAGTCATGCCGGGGAGAGCGAGCTGACGGTTACACTCGTCAAAAATCTCGTCGGCCGTCTCGGGGGTGAGCGGGGTGTCGATACCGAACGCCGTCTTGAGCTCCATCGCCGTCCAGTGATAAAGCGGATTGCGCATGGTGTAAGGCACCGTCTCAGCCCACTTCCTGAACTTCTCGCGCGGCGAAGCATCGCCGGTGATATACTGTTCGGCCACACCGTTGGCACGCATGGCACGCCACTTGTAGTGGTCGCCCGACAGCCACAACTCGGTGATGTCGGCAAAACGATGGTCGGCAGCAATCATAGCCGGCGACAAGTGGCAGTGATAGTCGATTATTGGTAACTTTGACGCGTGCTCGTGATAGAGCATGCGGGCCGTCTCGTTAGACAGCAGAAAATCATCATGTATGAACGGTTTCATCATATTGCGGAGATGAGAGATTTATAATTTCACAAGTTTATAGCGCGGTACAAGCACCTTCATGATTACCCAGCTGAGCATGTAGGCGACACTCGCGAGCATGAACACGATCATGTAGCCGGCCTGCTTACCCTCGAAGCCGAGGAACTGCATGCCTGTCTCACCTGCATAGGTGAACAGGCAGCCGGCGCCGTAATTGGATGTGAAGCTACCCAGGCCGCTGGCCAGACCTGCGGCACCTGTCACTGTCGCAACAACCGATTTGGGGAACATATCGCTTACCACATTATAGACATTGGCGCTCCAGCTTTGGTGGGCAGCTGCCATTATGCCGATTATGACGACCGGGAACCACATCGACAGCCTGCCCAACGGCATAACACCGAAACCGATGAGCGGGAACAGCGCGAATATAAACATCGCTTTCATGCGGCCCGAATAGGGGTTAACCTTGTTGCGGTTTATGAAATAGGTAGGCAGATAGCTGCCGGCAAGTGAGAACATCGAGATAAAATATATCGTGAAGATGGCAAACATGCCCTCGGGGCTGGACGACGGATAACCGTAGACCTCGTCGACAAAAGCCGGAGCCCAGAACAGCAGGAACCACCACACCGAGTCGGGCAGGAAACGGCCCACGATGACAGCCCACGTCTGGCGGAAAACAAACGGTTTGAGAATACCCACACTGGCCGTCTTGTTCTCGGCAATCTCCTCTTTCAGCGACTCGTGCTTGAGCTCGGCATCCTCGGTGTTGTCCTGCTCGATGTAGGCGAGCTCGGCCTCATTGACATGCTTGTTGGTACGCGGCGAGTGGTAGACAAACAGCCATACTCCCATCCACACATAGCCGAGCACGCCGATGATGAAGAACGCCATCTCCCAGCCGTACAGACGGGCAATAGTCGGGATGGTGAACGGAGCGAGCAGCGCGCCTATCTGAGAACCCGAGTTGAAAACGCCGGTAGCAAATCCACGGTCTTTTTTCGGAAAATACTCGGCCACAGCCTTGATCGAGCACGGGAAGTTACCGCCCTCGCCGAGCGACAGCACCACGCGTGCCACCAGGAAGAGCCACACACTCACCGTCGTGACCGACATAGCCAGGGCCGGGGCCGCCTGCATGGCCTGATATAAATGCTCACGAGAACCGGTGAACGACCACACCCAGTCGCCGGTCACTATGCCACACGTGAATATGCCGCACACACAGTGCAGACACGCACCGGTCGACCACACTACAATAGCTGTGACATATCCGGCTTTGGTTCCGAGCTTATCGATAAGTTTACCGGCCAGCAACATAGCCACTGCATAGACAATCGAGAACACGCCCGTCAGAAAGCCATAGTCGGCATCGGTCCAGTGAAACTCGGGAGCGATAAAGTTTTTCCATGTAAGCGAGAGAACCTGACGGTCGAGATAATTGATAACCAGTGCAAAAAACAACATGGCACAAATAATCCAGCGGTAATTGGTCATACGCTGTCCGCTTGCCTGTGATAATGTAGGATTCATCTTTGGTCTTAGATTTAGTATTAAGTTCAGCAAAGGTAGTAAATCAAATAAACACGTGCAATGCACCCGATAAAATTTCACACCGCTTTGTTAGGTTATTATGCTCAATTATTTGTACCTTTGAGGCTGAAAAGGATGTCATGCCCCCTATAGGCGCATGCAGGGAACATGGTGCAAATCCATGACAGTACCCGCTGCTGTATGTTCCTGTCATAGTCGTCGCACGAAGCCATTGCCCGCCCATCGCGGGTGAGAAGGCGCGACCGGCTGGGAACGAGTCAGAAAACCTGCCTTTTCATCGAGAGAATAACTAACCAGCAACCTGCGGGGCTACAGGTAAACGATAGTAACATGAATATATCAAGACTCTTAACTTCAACCCGTATCATTCCTTGCCTGGCGCTGACGCTCTTGCTCGGCGGGTGCATGGAGTGGGACTACGGCAACGACGACGAGACATTCGACATACCGGGCCGCGGCCTGTTCATCACCAACGAGGGTAACTTCCAGTACGGCAATGCCACACTGTCGTATTACGACCCCGAAACCAATGAGGTGCTCAACGAGGTTTTCTACCGTGCCAACGGCATGAAACTCGGCGATGTGGCGCAGTCAATGACCATACACGGCGACAAAGGCTGGATAGTTGTCAACAACTCACACGTCATTTTTGCCATCGATATCAACACATTCAAGGAAACAGGCCGCATAGAGGATCTTACATCACCGCGCTACATCTATTTTGTAAACGACCATAAAGCCTACGTCACCCAGCTGTGGGATAACCGCATATTCATTGTCGACCCGTCACGCTACGAAATCACCGGCACAATCGAGATACCCGACATGCCGCAGGGCACAGGCTCGACCGAACAAATGGTGGGTTACGGCCGGTTTGTCTACTGCAACTGCTGGAGCTACAACAATTCGATAATCAAGATTGATACCGAGACCGACCGTGTGGTCGACCGCCTGACAGTGGGGGTACAGCCTACATCGGTCGTAATCGATAAGAATAATAAATTGTGGACGCTGACCGACGGCGGCTTCGACGGTTCGCCGTTGGGATATGAAGCACCGGCGCTATATCGCATCGATGCCGAGACATTCACCATCGAGAAAGTATTCAGGCTCGAACTCGGTGACACACCGAGCGAATTGCAGACGAACGGTGACGGTGACCGCCTGTACTGGCTCAACAATGACGTGTGGTGCATGAACGTCACAGCGTCACAGCTGCCTGTACAGCCGTTTCTTGAACAACGCGCCACCAAATATTACGGGCTGACGGTCGACCCCGGGAGCAACGAAGTATATGTCGCCGACGCCATTGACTATCAGCAGCAAGGCATGATATACCGATACAGTCCTGACGGACATCTCATCAACGAATTTTATGTCGGAATAACCCCCGGCTCATTCTGCTGGAAACCATGACAATGCACAATGCTACAATGAAATATTTATCGATTATAATACTTTTGGTATTTAGCAGTCTGTGTATGAAGGCAGAGACTCTGCATAAACAGCTTCGCCAAGTTCAGGTGACGGCGCGGCGGCCGATGAAGGAGATCGGGGTGCAGAAAACAGCGTTCGACTCACTGACACTCAAGGAGAATATCGCACTGTCCATGGCCGACGTGCTGACCTACAACTCATCGGTATTTGTCAAAAGCTACGGACGCGCCACTTTGTCGACCGTCGCATTTCGCGGCACATCGCCAAGCCACACACAGGTAACCTGGAACGGCATGCGCATCAACAACCCGATGCTCGGCATGACCGACTTCTCGACCATCCCATCATACTTCATCGATCAGGCGTCGCTGCTGCACGGCACATCGTCGGTCAACGAGACCGGTGGCGGACTCGGCGGACTCGTCAAACTCGGCACGCTGCCCGATGTGCCCGACGGCCTGAACGCCCAGTATGTTCAAGGTATAGGCTCGTTCAGCACGTTTGATGAATTTGCACGCCTCACCTACGGCAACGACCATTGGCAGTCGTCTACCCGATTTGTTTACTCGTCGTCGCCCAACGACTACAAGTACATCAACCACGACAAGAAAGTCAACATCTATGACGAGAACAAAAATATCATAGGACAGTATCATCCCACCGAGCGTAACCGTTCAGGTGCCTTCAAGGATATGCACCTGCTTCAGGAAATCTATTACAACACCCTGCGCGGCGACCGATTTTCGCTGAACGCCTGGTACATAAATTCCAACCGCGAACTACCGATGCTCACAACCGACTATGGCAACGAGCACAAGTTTGAAAACCGTCAGCGTGAGCAGACGTTCCGCTCGGTGGTGACGTGGGATCACAACCGCTCCAACTGGAAAACGGGCATCAAGGTCGGCTATATACACTCGTGGGTAGCATACGACTACCGCCGCGAGATTACCACCGACAACTGGTCGTCGATGACACGCTCACGCAGCCGCGTCAACACCGTCTACGGTCAGGCTGACGGCGAGTATTCGCCAAACCGCAAGTGGTATTTCACCGCCAATATATCGGCCCACCAGCACTTCGTCAGGAGCGAGGACAAAAACGTCATATTGCAGGACGGCGAGAAAGCAATCGTAGGCTATGACATGAGCCGTATTGAGATTTCTGGGTCGGCATCGGCCAAATGGCGCCCTATCGACCGGCTGGGCATGTCGGTAGTGCTGCGTCAGGATATGTACGGCGACCGTTGGGCACCTGTCATACCGGCATTTTTCATCGACGGTATTATCTCGCCGGTAGGTAACGTCATGTTAAAAGCATCAATATCACGCAACCACCGCTTCCCCACCCTCAACGACATGTATTTCCTGCCCGGAGGCAATCCCGACCTGAAAAACGAGCACGGATTCAGCTACGATGCCGGTCTGAGTTTTGACACCGGGCGCGAGGGCCGCTTCACCCTCGGCGGCGGCGTGTCGTGGTTTGACTCATACATCAACGACTGGATAATATGGCTGCCTACTACCAAAGGCTTCTTCTCGCCGCGTAATGTCAAGAAAGTACATGCCTACGGTATAGAAGTTAACGCTAATCTGGCCGTCACGCCGGCCGACGGATGGCTTATAGACCTTCACGGCTCTTACTCATGGACACCGTCGGTCAACGAAGGCGAGAAAATGTCGCCGGCCGACATGTCGGTGGGCAAACAGCTGCCATACGTACCGCGAAACTCGGCATCGGTCACGGGCCGGCTGTCGTGGAAAACCTGGAGCTTTCTATACAAATGGGCCTATTACTCTGAACGCTATACCATGTCGAGCAACGATTATACTATCAGCGGCCACCTGCCCCCCTACTTCATGAGTAACATCTCGCTCGAGAAAGGTTTATCGTTCAAACCGGCCGACATACAGCTGAAACTCGCCGTCAACAATCTCTTCAACGAGGACTACCTGTCGGTACTGTCCCGCCCTATGCCAGGCATCAATTTTGAATTTTTCATAGGCATTACCCCAAAATTCAGTAAATCAAAGAAAAATTACACCGATTTATGAAAAAACTACCTCTATTATCCACAATACTGACCATAGGATTACTGACCGCAGCATGCGGTTCAAACACAAGCGCTGACATCAGCGCCTACAATGTCGATGTCTACTCGCCGCGCCATGCCTCGGGATTCAGTATAGTCTCGGCTCCTGAAGGCTCGAGCACAATCATCACGGCTACCAACCCCTGGCAGGGAGCCGACAGCGTGTCGACATCGCTGTTCATAGCCCGGAATGGTGAAAAAGCCCCCGACGGTTTTAACGGACAGGTCATAGACCATACCCCCGAGCGCATTGTGGTTATGTCGGGAACCTATATCGCCATGCTCGACGCCATCGATGCCGTTGACCGCATAGCAGGCGTATCGGGCATCGGCTATATATCTAATGACTACATAACCGCTCACCGTGACAAGATAGGCGACGTAGGCTATGAAAACAATATTGACTATGAGACACTGCTCTCGCTCAATCCCGACCTCGTCATGCTGTATGGCCTGTACAGCGCCAGCCCTATGGAAGCGCGTCTGAAAGAGCTGAACATACCCTACATGTACATAGGCGACTATGTCGAAAATTCGCCCCTCGGAAAATCGGAATGGGTTGTCGCGCTCGGCGAGGTTACCGGGCGACGCGAGAAAGCCGTCGAGCTGTTCGACTCGATTGAAAGCCGCTACATGAGCCTGAAAAACCGTGTTGCTGAAGAAGTTATTGACGCCCCGACAGTGATGCTCAACACCCCCTACAGCGACACATGGTACATGCCTTCGACATCGAGCTACGTGGTTCAGCTCATCAACGATGCCGGCGGCGATTATATCTATAAGAAAAACACCGGCAATGCCTCCGGGGCGATCGATCTCGAGGAGGCCTACATGCTCGCTTCACAAGCCGATATGTGGCTCGACACCGGCACATACAACACTCTCGAAGCCCTCGCTGCCGCCTGCCCTAAGTTCACCGACACACGCTGTTTTATCAACGGGGACGTGTACAACAATACCCGCCAGACTACATCTGAAGGCGGTAACAAATTCTATGAGACGGCAATAATCACGCCCGATCTCGTGTTGCGCGACCTCGTGAAGATTTTTCATCCCGAACTTGTCAAAGAAGATTTTGTGTATTATAAAAAACTGTCTGACAAATAAATGCGTCCACGTTCCTACATATTATTTATCACATTGGCGGCCGTGATGGTGGTGCTGTTTGCAGTCGACCTTTCGGTTGGCAGCACGTCGATACCGTTAAGACACGTGTGGAATGCGATTACGCGTGGCGACTGCCCGGCAACCACTGCCCGCATAGTCATCAACATACGCCTAATCAAAGCAGTTGTCGCCCTATTGGCCGGCGCCGCACTCTCAGTCAGCGGCTTACAGATGCAGACATTGTTCCGTAATCCGCTCGCGGGCCCCTACGTGCTAGGCATCAGCTCGGGTGCCAGCCTCGGCGTGGCGCTGTTCATACTCGGCGCACCGTTTCTCGGCCTCGGCATGTCGATGTCAAACCTCGGTATCGCCGGCGCAGCCTGGGCCGGCGCGGCATTGATGCTGATAGTGATCGGTACCGTAGGCCACCGCATCAAAGACATCATGGTGATTCTGATTCTCGGCATGATGATGTCATCGGGAGTCTCGGCGGTGGTGCAGATTCTCCAGTATCTGAGCAAAGACGAGTCGCTCAAGGCGTTCGTTATCTGGACAATGGGATCACTCGGCGACGTCACCCAGCGCCAGCTGTGGCTTCTTATCCCGGCTGTTATACTCGGCCTCTTGCTTGCCGTGCTGACCATCAAGCCACTCAATCTGCTGCTGTTCGGCGAGGAATATGCCATCACTATGGGTATAGACATCAAGCGCTCACGAATGTTGATCTTCGCGTCGACGACACTGCTGGCCGGTACAGTCACAGCCTTCTGCGGCCCCATAGGATTCATCGGCCTGGCCATACCCCATGTCACACGGCTAATATTCGGCAACAGCGACCACCGCATACTCGTGCCCGGCACCATGCTTGCCGGCGCCGTCATACTCCTGACCTGTGACATAGTCAGCAAACTGTTTACACTCCCCATCAACGCCATCACCGCCCTTCTTGGCATCCCGGTTGTTATTTGGGTCGTATTACGCAATAACTCACTATGATAGAGCTTAACGATTTCTCAATAGGATTTGAACGCCGCGAGTTGCTTGTCAATGCCAACGCCCGTATCAACGACGGCGAGCTCACCGCATTGCTCGGACGCAACGGCGCCGGCAAGTCGACAATGCTGCGCGCCATAGCCGGACTAAACCGGTCATACACCGGCACCGTTCGCCTCAACGGATTAGATATCCGAGAAATGTCACCGTCACAGCTGTCACGCAACATTGCGTTTGTATCGACCCAGCGCACACGCATACCCAACATGCGGTGCCGCGACGTTGTGGCTATGGGACGGGCGCCATACACCAACTGGATAGGCAACCTTAGTGCCGATGACAATGCCATTGTCGAACAATCACTCTTGTCGGTAGGCATGGCCGGATATGCCGACCGTACACTCGACAAAATGAGCGACGGAGAGTGTCAGCGTATCATGATTGCACGCGCTCTCGCCCAGTCAACCCCGATATTAGTTCTTGACGAGCCCACCTCGTTTCTCGACCTGCCCAACCGGTACGAACTGTGCCGGCTACTTGCCCAATTAGCCCACGGGCAAGGTAAATGTGTGTTGTTCTCGACCCACGAACTCGATATTGCATTAGCACTGTGCGACAGCATCTCACTCATTGACACCCCTCATCTGCAATGCCTCCCCACCCCCATAATGAAAGAGAGCGGAATAATCGACCGTCTATTCAGCATCAATGGCCCAATCTATCAATAATTTTTCGTACATTTGCAGGGTTGAATACACGGTGAGGTTACACCGACCGTCATATCGGCCACATATACCTCACTATCAGATAATTATTGATTTAAACCATCATTAACTCATAACTGTAAAATGAACATTGCTATTGTTGGAGCCAGCGGTGCTGTAGGTCAGGAATTTCTACGTGTTCTTGACGAGCAGAACTTTCCCATCGACAATCTGACACTTTTCGGGTCAAGCCGTTCGGCCGGCTCTTCATATACATTCCGTGGCAAAGAGTACATTGTCAAGGAGCTTAAACACAACGATGACTTCAAGGATATAGATATCGCGTTCGTATCGGCCGGCGGGTCAACCTCAATCGAATTTGCCGACACTATCACACGCTACGGCACACTGATGATTGACAACTCGAGCGCATTCCGCATGGAGAATGATGTACCACTGGTCGTGCCCGAAGTCAACGGCGCCGACGCATTCAACGCACCCCGCCACATCATCGCCAACCCCAACTGTACCACGATCCAGATGGTTGTGGCACTGAAACCAATTCACGACCTGTCGCCTATCAAGCGCGTTCATGTAGCCACCTATCAGGCAGCGAGCGGTGCAGGCGCGGCTGCTATGGCCGAGCTCGTTGAGCAGCATGCCCAGCTCACACGCGGCGACAAGCCCACCATCAGTAAGTTTGCCTACCAGCTCGCCTACAACGTCATCCCTCACATCGACGTGTTCACTGACAACGACTACACAAAGGAGGAGATGAAAATGAACCGCGAGACCAAGAAAATAATGCACGCTCCCAACCTTGAGGTCAGCGCCACCTGCGTGCGTGTACCCGTAATGCGCGCGCACAGCGAGGCTGTATGGGTCGAGACCGCCGAACCTGTTTCGGTAGACTCAGCCCGCGAGGCATTTACCAACGCCGAGGGCATAGTCATGATCGACGAACCGGCCAATAAACGCTACCCCATGCCTCTCGAGATTGCGGGCAAAGATCCCGTGTTCGTCGGCCGTCTGCGCCGCGACCTCACCAACGAGTGTGGACTGAGCATGTGGCTCGTGGGCGACCAGATCAAGAAAGGCGCCGCACTCAATGCCGTCCAGATAGCTCAGTACCTTATTGCCAACGGTTGGAAACGCTAAGCGATTGTCAGTAGTTTGAACCGGCTGAACTGCATATTGGCGTTATCGAGCCACCCGTTGGTGACCAATCCTGTCACGATATTCTTTATCGTGCTGGTAATCATACTGCTCGCACCCGTGCTGCTCAACAGGCTGAAAATACCGCACATCATCGGCATGATTGTGGCCGGTATCGTTGTCGGGCCGTTCGGGTTCAACATCCTTGACCGTGACAGCAGCTTCAGCATCTTCGGACAGGTAGGCCTGCTCTACCTCATGTTCCTGGCCGGTCTGGAGATTGACATGTACCACCTCAAACTCAACCTGCGCCGCGGTCTGCTGTTCGGTGCCCTCACGTTCATCATACCGATGATTATCGGCGTCCTTGCCAGTGTCTACGTGCTACATATAGATTGGCTCACATCGGTGTTGCTCGCCTCGATGTATGCCTCGCACACGCTTATCGGCTACCCCGTGGCAGCACGATATGGTGTCACAAAAAGTCCTGCCGTACTGATTTCCATCGTGGCTACAATCGTGGCCGTGATAGCGTCACTGCTCGTGCTCGCCGGCACTATCAATGTACACAAAGTGGGTAACCTCGACTCGCTCGAACTGCTGATGTTGCTTGGACGCCTCGTGGTCTACTGTCTCGCGGTGCTGTACATATATCCCCGCCTCACACGGTTCTTCTTCAAGCATTATGGCGACAAAGTGACACAGTTTGTGTTTGTACTCGCGTTGGTTTTCCTCTCGGCCTGGGTATCGAAACTCATAGGTATGGAAGAGGTGCTCGGCGCATTCTTTGCCGGACTGGTACTCAACCGCTACGTTCCCCCCACATCGCCGCTGATGAACCGCATCGAGTTTGTAGGCAACGCCCTGTTCATACCCTACTTCCTGATAGGTGTTGGCATGATGATCAACATAAAGGTTGTAGGCCAGTCGTCGACACTTGGAATAGCCGCCGTGATGCTTGCCGTCGCACTGATAGGAAAATGGCTGCCCGCGTGGCTCGCACAGGTTATATTCAAGATGCCCAGGTCAAGCCGCCACATGATGTTCGGTCTCACCACGGCACACACGGCCGTAGCCCTCGCGGTCGTGACCATAGGCTACAATATGATCGACGCCGACGGACACCGTCTCATGGACGAGACGATACTCAACGGCACCATCCTCGTCATTCTGGTGACATGTGCACTCGCACCGATAGCTACAGCTCAGGCCGCCACACAAATCAAGATAGCGATGCTGCAGGAGGGCAACGTCGACGCTACAGCAAACGAGCGAAACAAGCGCACCGAGAACCGCCTGATATCAGTCGCCAACCCGGTAACGGCATCTTCGCTTGTAGAGCTGGCACTTCTCATGCGCAGTAACGGCTCGCGCATCAACGACACCCTGTACGCCGTCCATGTCAGGGGTGACAATAGCTCGGCATCAAAGACCGTCGGACGCAACTCGCTCGAGATAGCTCAGAAAACGGCTGCCGCGACCGACAGCATCCTCACCCCCATCGAGCGCTACGACCTCAACACTGTCACCGGCCTGGTGAATACCATTGAGGAACGCGACATTGACAGCGTTGTGCTCGGCATGCACCGCAAGAACAACGTCATCGACAGCTTCCTCGGGTCAAAGCTCGAACAGCTGCAACGCCAGACCAACCGCATGCTCGTAATCTCACGCTGCTATATCCCCTACAACACAGTCACACGCATTGTGGTGTGGGTACCGGCCAAGGCCGAGTATGAGACCGGCTTCGCACGCTGGGTTAGAGCGCTCGGCCGCCTGAGCCGCGAGCTCGGTTGCCGCGTCATATTCTGCTGTAACCCCGCCGTCGCGCCGCTCATACGCGGCGTCATCAGACGCGCCCACATCGACACACGTCACGAATACCGCGACATACAGTCGCCCGACGACTTCATCCTGCTGTCAAACAAAATTCTTGACGACGACCTGTTCGTAGTCGTCATGTCACGAGCCAACTCGGTGTCATATTCCAGCTGGATGAAAGACCTGCCCGACTTCCTGCAAAGCTACTTCAGCAACAATAACCTCATACTGATCTACCCCGAACAGTTCGGCGACCAGGTGAACGTCGAGTCATTCTCTGATCCGCTCGCAGCCGACATCGCCGGCACACCGTCGCCCCTATGGAGCAAGCTAAGAGCATGGGGCCGCATGGCCAACAACTTCAAGAAACGTTTCACCCAGCGCGGACGCCGCGCCAAAAACAAAATCGAGCTCTGACACGCCTGTTCCGCCACAACAATTTAGAGACGTGATTACAGATGATTTTAGTGGGAAAGCGACTCGGCTTAACAGCTGATACGGATTAACTTTTTGGGGCGAATGACCGACTTACGGCGGGATGGGAGGCGGTAGGATGTCGGTGGGTTATAGGTGGTAACGGATTTATCACGGACGGTCTTATCGGGGGCGGCGG
>CAMWLW010000050.1 GCA_947175245.1 uncultured Bacteroidales bacterium | reverse complement strand
TTACCATTGCCTCGGTCATACATTGTTGCTTTTATCCACTTGTTTCAGTCGTTATACAACCGTATAACTCCTTCACTGCGTGAATAAAATCAATCAATGTCTGACCGCCCTGTATTTAACAAATATTGGTGGAACGGGCTCTTACTTTCTGACCAATATCGTTACCTGCGGTCGGCAATGCGGGGCTTGAGGTCGATAGCCAGCGATGACAGCACGAAGCCCCAGTAGATGAAGGCAAAGGCGGCCATGAAGCTAACCATAGCGATGGCACGGGTGATACCGCCGAAGCAGAATATACCGGCGATTATAAGCAACAGCACACCGTTGACAATGTGGAGCCAGCGCAGGCTGCCGCGGTGTATGAAGCCCGACGCAAACGTCATCACGCCGGCATAGAAGAATATGATAGCCATGAAATAAGGTAATACAGCCTCGGCAAGAAACACGTTACCAACGAGCATAAAACCAATGACGAGATTTATAATGCCGCCGGCAATCCACCATCCGCGGCCTTTGGGACGGTTGGCACCCGTTGATACACACAGTTGCACGGCGCCCACGGCGACGAGCATCCATCCGAACAAGACCGAAGTGACAGCATAGCCGGCCACAGGCCAGAACCAATAGGCAAATCCACCGATTATAAACAAGATTCCGACTGCAAGCAGCAGCCACCATAGACGGGATGACCCCGTAGCGTTAAGTGTTTTCATAATATCATTTTTTTGTGTTAATAATAATCTGCTACCCTATACAACACACATCCTGCCCGTTAGGTTTACTTAGTTCACAATGCACTAAGCTCAATGCACAATTCGTAGTTGCTATATATTATTTTGTTTATGATTTTTTTAGATTTGGGCGTGGGAATTTTGCATGGAATGGGGATGTGGTTGTATTAACTTTGCAGCCGAAATATTTATAAACACACTATATATTTATTATGAAAATCACATTATCTAATCAGTTTTTTGAGAAGTTGAGCCACATGCCGGCCGATGAGTGCAAGCAGATTGTCGATACAATGGCCGCGTTAATGGATAAAGATGAGGATGCCATTGAGAATTATGATACATCGTCGACGGCTACTGGCTCGCCGCTCCTGGCTGAGTTTGTGCAGACGTTGCAGAAACGCGTGCGTGCCGACCGCCGTCGTCGTGAGCGTCGTGAGGTTAAAAGCGCTGAAAAACAGTCTGCTAAACGTCGAGGTAATAGGGGCTCTCAGGTCAAGCCGGGGCAGATTGTCGATATGTACACTATGGCTGTCAATGCTGTGCTGGCAGGTGGTGCATCGCTTGGGCACGCCGAGCGCGCGACGGTGAGGCTGCTCACCAAGGCGTTGATGAAGCGTATGGACGCTATTGCGGCCGCGATAACTATCACTCGGCGTCCGATGGCTCAGCGTTTTCGGTCGTCGCAGGGGCGGCATGGTCAGCAGCGTTCTTTGAGCGCCGCCAAAGGCCTTTGAGCAGGTCGCCGAACGAGTCGAAGTTGCGGCGGAACGAGATGCCCACACCCTGTGTGGTCTGGGCCGTGCGCACGTAGTAGTTCATGTCATTGTAGCGGTTGTAGCCTTTGAGGCGCAGGGTGCCGGCGCGGTTGAGCAGGTACTCGATGTCAAAGTCGCCTATGAACTGGGTGCTGTTGAGTGACTTGTCGCGGTAGCCGAAGTTGCCGTTGAACAGCAGGCGGTTGTTGAGCAGGCTGCTCGACAGGGCTACGTCTACCTCGACGTCGCTGAAGTCGCCGCGGTCGCTGCGGAAGCTGGGGGCTATGTTCCAGTTGTCGCTCAGGCTGCCGAGTATGTTGCCGAGCTGTGACGATATGGTCGATGAGGCCACCGAGGCGAGCTCGTTGTTGCGCGACGATGCCCCCATGTAGTCGGGGGTGTAGAAGCGGCTCAGTGCCAGCAGATAGATTATCTGGCGGTTCATCATCTCCTCGGTGCTTACGATTGAGCGCACCTTGCGGTAGGTGTCCTGTGTGAGGGTGGGGAACTCCAGGTCGAATGTTATCTCGGGCTGCTGAATGGCTCCGCTGACTATGAGTATGGCGTTGACCGGCACGGTCGTGCGGTTCAGGTCTTTGTCCTGCAGGAACGACTCGTCGAGGTCGCTCAGGTTGGCTGTGAGGCTGTAGGCCGCTCTGATTTTGAGTGACGCGGCGAACGGGTCGCCGGTGAAGGCTATCGAGCTGCCCGGCTTGATGGTGAAGTCCTTGATGATGATATCCTGGAGGGTGAAGTTGTAGTCGCCTTGCTCGAGCGTGTAGTCGCCGTACATGTGCAGGTCGTTGTCGGCCGAGCGGTAGAGCATGCGCAGGCTGCCGGCGCCGCGTGAGCGTATGCGGTCGCCGCCGGCCGGATCCATCACTAAGTTGATGGCGGCGCTTGGTGTGACATCGATTGCGAGGTCTATGTTGTATTCCGATGCCGATTCCTCTTCCTTGCGGGCCAGTCTCTCGCGCAGGCGGCGCACGGTGCTCGGGGTGTCGTCGACGAGCTTGCGGGTCTCGCCAAGTGCCATCAGGTCGCGGTCGCGGAAGGTGATGAACGTGTAGTCGCTCGCCTCTTCCATGTCGTTGAGCACAAAGGTGAATATCGAGCCTGGCGCCGTGGTCATGGCGACGTTGATGTTGACGACGCCGGGTGCACCGTCGATGCTTGCCGTGCCGTTGCCGAATATGGTACCGTACCAGTCGGGGTTCTGGCGCGAGGTCTCGTCATAGACAAGCAGGTTACTGGCGTCGCTGACTTCAAACTTGAAGCTGGGTTCCTTGAAGAACTTGTGCCACACTTTGCCCGACAGCCGTGCCGTGTTGCCGTAGTCATCGCTCAGCAGCATGTCGTCGATGGTGATTTCGCCAAGACGCAGACTGATGGTGTCGGTCGTGGTGTATGTCGTGTTGGTGAATGTCAGTTTGAGTTTCAGATCCTTACCGGCTATGTCACCCTCCATGTCGATGTACTTGAAGTTGCCCCACAGTCGGGCTACTCCGCTTGCGCGGCCGCTAACTTCCGAGGCGAAGGCCGACATGTATGGGTGCATGAAGGCGATGTCGACGTCATGGGCATCGAACGTGATGTCGAGCGAGTCGTTGAGCGGGTATATGGCGCCGTCGATCAGGGTTTTGAGCCCGTTGGGCTGGTCTATGACCGCGTCGAGCGTGATGGCGCGGTTGTCCTTGTCCCACCGGCTCTTGACGATAGCGTCGCCCAGCACTACCTTGTTGTAGCTTATCTGCTTGACATTTAGCCCCTCGGTGAGCAATCGCGGCTCTTGGCTGTAGAGGTTGGAGGCGAAGAACCGGCCTGTGGCGTCGCCGCCCAGCATCACCTTGTCGATGCCGAGCGACTCGAAGATGTAGTCGAGGTTGATGCCGAGCAGGTCGATGCTTATCTCGTCGTCGGGCAGATGTGATGCGCGGCCGTCGATCTTGACAAACTGGCCGGCACGGTGGGCGTTGATGCCGTGGACATCGACCATGCCGGGGTATACGTCGACGGTGGCCCGGTTGAGCGTCCATGTCGAGTCGTTGAATGTGAGCGTGCCGGGGTTGACGGTGATGTGTGCGGCCGTACCGCCGGTCAGGGGGGCAAACCGCGCGTCGGCCGACACGTGTCCGTCATATCGGGCTGCGCGTTCAATGTGCCAGGTGATGTCGGTCGACAGGCTGTCGTTGATGGCGTCGGCGTCGAGGTTGAGCTTCATCAAGCCCTCTTTGGTCGGTATCTTGGTCGTGAAGAACAGCTCGCTGAGGCCGTCGGCACCGTTGACGGTGGCACGCAGCGATGTCTTTTCAATCAGTTTGTTGCCTTGGCGCAGGTAGGGCGCGTCGATGTTGATGTCGAGGTCGCCTCGGGCGCTTGACATGCTGCCGTAGATGAGGCTGTGGCCGAGGTTGCTGACGGGGAAGTGCAGGCGGTTGGCCCACGGCTCGGTATCATGGACGGTAATCTTGTAGGTGAAGTCGTTGTCGGGGCCTTGGGCGGCGGTGCCGGGCGGCAAGAGTGCCGGGAGCGAGAGCAGGGCTGTCTCCTTGATATGGCGTGCTATGGTCGAGAAGTAGATGTAGCCGTCGGCACTGGCGCTGACGATGTCCGACTCGAGTCCTATGTGACGCGTGCCGTCGGCATTTAGAGCCGTGGTGACGTTAACACCGTCGAGCTTCACGGGGTCGGCGCTTCCCGGTTGCTTCAGCACTATTTCATACAGTCGGGCATCGCCCGATATGTCGTCGGGTTGCGAGCCCGACAGTGACGCGCCGCAGCTGAACCTCAGCATCTGGCCTTCGAACTTAGCGTTGCCGGTAACTTCGGCAAGGTCTATGGACGAGGCTACAGCATTGAGCTTCAGATTTTTTTCGCCGCGTTGCATGTCGCCCCACGCGTCGGCTGTAAATCGGGCTGCCGGGTCATCGCTCGTGACGTTGACACGGTATGAGCCTTTAGCCGTAGTGGCGGCCGTGGCCCTGATGTCGCCCCACGGGTGACCGTTGAAGTCCAGGCGGCCTATGTTCACCTCAATGTTACCTGTAGGTAGTGTCGAGGTGATATTTTTTAACGTGCCGTTAAGGTGGCCGTTGGCTTTGACGGTGGCGTCGGCCAGGCCGAGTTTGCGGTTGGCGAGCAGACGGCCGAGGGCTATGTCGTCGGCACCAAGATTTACTGTGTAGGCCGGGCGCCGGGTATCGAGGGCCGAGAGACGGCTGTCGACCGAAATGGTGCCGGCGTCGGTGGCCACCGTTCCGGCTAAGTTGGCCCGGGTGGTCGACAGGCTGCCGCGCAGTGTCACGTCGGCGTGGCCTGCCGTGGCGAGCATGGCGGCAGGTTTGGGTTTCATGTTGAGCATGTGTGACATGCGGGCGAGAGGGAGCGACGCGGTAAGGCGTATGTCGCTGAGCCGTCGTTCGAGTGTGTCGGTGAGGCGATATCCCTGGGCGCTGAGCGTTAGGCTGAGGTCGCGGCCGTCGGTGAGGCGCAGCTGCAGGCGGCTGTCGCGGGCTACGGTACCCGACAGCGTGGCTGTGATGCCGAGGTCGGTGTCGCCGAGGTCTAATGTCGCGGGCAGCAGCGGGGCGACGTCGGCCGCGGCTATGTGGCTGCCGTCGGCGATGCCCGCCTTGATGGCCGACGTGGTGATGAGCTCGGCCACCGGCTTGTGGTCGGGGTTGTCAATTCGGCTGTCGAGCAGTCTGACACGGCTGTGGGGCATCTCGAGTGTGACGCCACGCCAGGCAAGCAGATCGGGCGACAGGAGGAAACGCCCCGAGAGGTCGGTGATGCTGAGACCCGAGCGCTCGGTGACCATGAAGCGCTTGACGATGGCGCGGTTGGCCGACGCCCCCAGTCCGGGCAGCTGCAGGTCGGCGCTGAGGTCGTAGAGCGCGATGTGGTGGGGCGAGAAGCGTCCGTTGGCAGGCAGCGGCATGTCGTCCACGTCGTATGTGATCGAACTGTTGCGCAGCACGACCGTGTTGACAGCCATGTCAAACGCCGTCTCTTCCTGCTTGTCCTTGTCGCCGGCCAGGCGGTCGATTACTGGCTGTATGTTCAGCGGTGCCCCGGCCGAGTCGCGTCTTAGTTTCAGATCGAGGCCTATGATTTCGACATAATTGACTGTCACCCTGTGGTTGACGGCGAGCTCATAGAGGTTGATGCCCGAGCCCAGGCGGTCAACTTTCATCACCGTGTCGCGCCCGTCGTCAATGGCCACGGCCACGTCGCGCAGCATCACACGGTTGAACGGCGTGATGGTAAGCGAGCCTATCGACACGTCGGCGTCCAGCAGCCGGGACAGCTCGTGGCGTGCGACGTCCGATATCTCGCGCTGCACGGGCGGCAGCGAGAGCCCCACGTAGAGCGTGGCTGGCACGGTGATGGCTATGGCAATGACCACCACTATTATTGCGCGTATTATGGAGTAGATTTTGTTCACCTTGCAAAGCAGCGCCCACAAGGGGCATTTTATGACTACAAAGTTACTATTTGTACACGTTACGTGCAACTTTTGTGTGTTTTGGTTGTATATATATAAAAGCTTTTGCTATCTTTGCGAATGTTAATTAAGAAATATTAAACACAACAACTACTATGAAACTTTCAAAAATTGCAGTAACCGGGGCTCTCGCCCTGTCGATAATAGTATCGGGCGGATGCTCGTCAATGACCAATACCGGTAAAGGTGCTCTTATCGGTGGTGGCGGCGGTGGTGCTCTCGGCGCAGGCATCGGCGCTCTCATCGGCGGCGGTAAAGGCGCGGGTATCGGTGCTGCGATCGGCGCTGCTGTAGGTGCCGGAGCAGGTACACTCATCGGCCGTAAGATGGATAAACAGCAGCAGGAACTCCAGCGCCAGCTCGCCGAGAAGGCTACCGTCGAGGAGACCACCGACCAGAACGGTCTGCGCGCCATCAAGGTTACATTCTCGGGCGGTATCCTGTTCCCCACCAACGGCACCACACTGAGCACACAGGCTCAGGCCGACCTGGCACGCTTTGCCGCCTCGCTGAAGCAGAACCCCGAGACCAATGTTCAGATATACGGCTTCACCGACAACACCGGCTCGCTCGAGGTTAACCGCCGCGTGGCCGACGGACGTGCCGACGCCGTGCTCGTCGACCTCGTGAACTGTGGCATCTCGCCCACACGTCTCAGCGCCCAGGGCATACCGATGGCCGACTATGTGGCATCAAACGACACCGCTGCGGGCCGTGCCCAGAACCGCCGTGTCGAGATATACATCACCGCCAACGAGCAGATGATACGTCAGGCCGAGGCCGGTACACTGCAATAAACCGCATTACAAAACCACGGCGAGTACAGTCGCCGTCGGGGGTAATTCGGACGTATAAGCTGTAGTCCGATTCCCGGGGGAATGTGTCAGCCCACCGCGACACGTTCCCCTTTTTGTCGTTCATGATATTATTTTGTAACTTTGTTGGCGATTATGGAATCAGTCAGCAATAATGATACTAAAGAGGCTGCCGGTGGCGGCGATGTGATGAAAATTGACGTCGGCGCGGTGCTTCGCTCACGCGTGCCCCGCTATGCGCGTTTCATTCCGCGCCCCCTGGTGAGGTGGCTCGAGCGCGTGATATGCCAGGACGAGATGAACGAGATGCTCGAGGTGTGCCGCGGCCGCCGCGATGCCGACTTCTGCCGTGGCGTGCTTGACCACCTCGGTATCACGGTCGATGTGGCCGGCACTGAAAATCTGCCGCCTGCATCCCGTCGCCGTGTCACCATCGTGAGCAACCATCCGCTTGGTGGTCTTGACGGTATGGCGCTGATTGATTGGGCGACATCTTACTGGGGCCCCGGCGTGAAGTTTGTGGTCAACGACCTGCTCATGGCTATCGAGCCGCTGCACGGCACGTTCATTCCCGTCAACAAGCATGGCGCCCAGTCGCGAGGCTCACTCAGCCAGCTCGACGAGGCTCTCGACGCTGACGCCCCGGTGATTATTTTCCCGGCCGGCCTGGTGTCACGCCGCGGCAGCGACGGCACGGTGTGTGACCTGAAATGGCGCAAAATGTTTGTAAACAAATCGGTCCAATACCACCGCGATATTATTCCGGTGCACTTTAATGGGCATAATTCGGCTTTTTTTTATAAATTTGCACGGCTAAGGAAACGCCTCGGGCTCAAATTCAACATCGAGATGGTACGCCTGCCCGCCGAAGTGTTCAGATGCCGCGGCGCACGGTTTGTTATCTCGATAGGCCACATGATAAAGTGGCAAGACCTGAAAAGCGGTGCCAAGGCCGATGCCGAGGCCCAGCGTATCAAGCAGATAGTCTATGCCCTGGCACCCAACCCTACTGAAAAGAAACATCACTAATGCAAGAAGAAATAATAGCACCCGTACCGGTTGAACTGATCGAGGCCGAACTCATCCCCGAGCGTTTTCTGCGCTTCTCAAACAAAGGGCACAACCACATTTATGTGACCGATGCCCACGAGTCGCCCAACGTGATGAGAGAGATAGGCCGTCTGCGCGAACAGGCGTTCAGGCTCGCCGGCGGCGGTACAGGCAAGGCGTGCGACATCGACGAGTATGACACGATGCCGGTGCCGTGCAAGCAGCTTATCGTGTGGGATCCCGAGTCGCGGCTCATACTGGGCGGTTACCGTTTCATATTCGGCCCCGACATGACGATGGATGCCGACGGCATGCCCCACATTGCCACAAGCCACATGTTCAGATTCTCGCCACGGTTCATCAAGGATTATCTGCCCAACACGCTCGAGCTCGGACGCTCGTTTGTTAGGGTCGAGTACCAGTCGTCGCGCGTCGGCGCCAAGGCTATCTTTGCCCTCGACAACCTGTGGGACGGACTCGGCGCGCTAACGGTCAGGAATCCCGGCATCAAATACCTGTTCGGCAAGATGACGATGTATCCCACCTACTCGCGCGAGTGCCGTGACATGATACTCTACTTTCTCAAGAAGCATTTCCCTGACCCCGAGCGACTCGTCTATCCTATCACTCCCCTCGACACACATGCCGACGAGAAGGCTATGGCCGGGCTGTTCACCGGCGCGACGTTCAAGGACGATTACCGCATACTCAATAACGCCGTGCGCGCCCACGGGGTCAATATCCCGCCGCTGGTCAATGCCTACATGAGCCTGTCGCCCACGATGCACGTGCTGGGCACGGCAATCAATGACACGTTCGGCGACGTCGAGGAGACAGGCATTTTCCTGGTTATCGACGAGATTTTTGAAGAGAAGAAGCGCCGTCACATCGAGACCTACAGCCTCGGCGAGCATCTTTAACCCACCATCACCACTTCCTGTCGCACATGAATTTACGCTCATTAATATTGGCAATAACAGCTTCGGTGGTATCGCTGCCGGCCCTGGCCGTGTATCCGCTCGACCTTGAGGTGTCGCTGAACGCCGGCGGCGGCAAGGGTGATTTCGCGCCCTACTACATAGGCTCGAACAACAACGGCCGCGTTACACAGGCCGACAACGCTCTGCTCGAGGTGAAGCTCGGCACCGCCATCCGTGTCAACAGCCGTCTGAGCTATGAGTGGGGTGTCGATGTCGTGGGCGGCTGGGCCTCGTCGGCCGACTATGCACGCTACAATCACGACACCGGGTCGTGGAGCGCCAACAGCCAGCACCCCTCGCGGGCATGGATTCAGCAGCTCTATGGCCGTGTCGATTACCGCTCGCTGTTCCTGTCGGTGGGACAGCGTGACACGCGCTCGGCATTGCTTGACAACGAGCTGTCGTCGGGCGACCTGGTGCGTGGCGCCAACTCGCGCGGCGTCCCTGAGGTCATGGCCGGCTTCAACGGCTTCCAGCCTATACCGTTCACCAACGGGTGGGTCGAGATTCAGGGCGAGATAAGCTACGGCAAGATGACCGACAGCGACTGGATAGCCGACCGCAACAACGATTGGTTCAGCCATGTGTGCCGCGGCCAGTGGTACACTTACAAACACTGCTACTTCCGCACGAAATCGAGCAAGCCGCTGACCCTGACCCTGGGTATGCAGGTGGCATCGTTCTTCGGCGGCACCACTACCGTTTACCGCTACGGCGATATCAGGACTGAGAAGCATCCCGGCGGCATCAAGGAGTTTATCAAGATGTTCATACCGATGGGTGGCGACGAGGACTATTATCTGGGCAGCACGCTCGGCTCGTGGGACATCGTGCTCAACTACCGTCTGCCCCATGATGCCGGCACGCTCAAGGGCTACCTGCAGAAACCCTGGGAGACAGGCTCGGGCGTCGGCTTCCTCAATGGCTTTGACGGCCTGTGGGGCCTTGAGTACAGGGCGTCGTCGGGAGGTATTGTCGACGGTGCCGTGATCGAGTACCTCGACTTCACCAACCAGTCGGGCCCCATACACTTCGACCCCACCGATATACCCGACTGCGACCTGCCGGGTCACACCGACGGTGGCGACGACTACTACAACAACTACACTTACAACGCATACGCCAACTATGGCATGTCGATGGGCACGCCCTTCCTGCGCTCACCGCTCTATAACACCGACGGCTACATGCAGTTTATCGACAACGAGGTGCGCGGCTTCCATGTCGGCATCACCGGCACGTTAAGTAAGCGGCTCGGTTACAAGGTGATGGGCGGCTACCGCAAGGGGTGGGGCACATCACGCACCCCCCGCATGGTGTCGGTCGACGACACGTCGTGGATGGTCGAGGGTATCTACCGTCCTGCCGTCAAGGGTGATAACATCACCGTCACGGCGCGCGTGGCGATGGATCGCGGCACGATGTACGGCAACACGTTCGGCGCGTTACTCACAGTGAGGTATAATCTAAATATCGGACGATGATGAAACGGTTAAGAGATATATTCATGGTGCTGACGCTGGCTCTCGTGGCCATGACACTCGGCGGCTGTACCCACAACAACGGCGACATAGGGCCGTGGTTCGGGGCATGGCGCGTGGAGTCGATAACTGTTGACGGCGAGCCTCGGGCCGACTATGCGCCCCCTTACCTGATATGGAAGTTCCAGGGCAACGTGACATTGATTCAGGTGCCCGACGATGAGGTGCACGTCAGCCGCGACATGTATGGCACCTGGCAGCAGGACGGCGACCGGCTCACAGTTACGTTCGGCTATCACAATATATGGTATGACCCTGCGGTGACCCTATTCCCGGCTCACACGACGTTTGAAATCCTCAAACTCGGCGGCAGCGGGATTGTGTTGAGCTATGTCAACGACCGGGGGCAGCGGTTGACCTATACACTGAAGAAATGGGGCTGAAAAATTTCAACGACGAATGGAAAACTCGAACATAAATAATAAAGGCAAGGTGCTCGTGACAGGAGCCGACGGTTTCATCGGCTCTCACCTCACAGATATGCTCCTGGAGCGTGGCTACGCGGTGCGCGCGCTGGCTCAGTACAACTCGTTCAACAACCTGGGCTGGCTCGAGGGCAATCACCACGAGGGGCTCGAGGTGGTGTGCGGCGACGTGCGCGACCAGTCATTCTGCCGCGAGATTGCCCGCGGTTGCGACACCATTTTCCACCTGGCGGCGCTCATAGCCATACCCTACAGCTATGTGGCGCCCGAGAGCTATGTCGACACTAACATCAAGGGCACGATGAACATGTGTCTCGCAGCCCGTGATGCCGGCGCCCGCCGGCTTGTGGTGACATCGACAAGCGAGGTCTACGGCACGGCTATCACAGTGCCTATTCCCGAGACTCATCCCCGGCAGCCCCAGTCGCCCTATTCGGCCACCAAGATAGGTGCCGACGCCATAGCCAAGAGCTTCTACAACGCGTTCGACCTGCCGGTGGTAATCGCGCGCCCGTTTAACACATACGGCCCGCGCCAGAGTGCCCGTGCCATCATCCCCACCATCATATCGCAGATTGCGGCCGGGCATCGTTCCATCAAGGTCGGCGACCTGAGTCCCACACGCGATTTCAACTTCGTGGCCGACACCTGCCGCGGATTTATCGCCCTGGCCGAGGCTCCCGGCATCGAGGGCCGCGACATCAACATCGCCACCGGTACCGAGGTGTCGATGCAGGTGACGCTCGAGACGATAGCGCGACTGATGGGTGCCGATGTCGAGTATGTGGTCGACCCGCAGCGCCTGCGCCCGTCCAAGAGCGAGGTGTTCAGGCTGTGCGGCGACAACACGCTCATCACGAGCCTTACATCGTGGCGTCCCGAGGTGACACTCGAGGAGGGCCTGAAGCGCACCATCGACTGGTTTACCGACCCGGCTAACCTGGCAAAGTATAAAACCGACATATATAATATATGAACATGAAGCAACCCGGCACAGTGGGCGTGTTGATGCTCGGAGGCGCCAAGCGCGTCTCGATGGCCCGGCATCTTGCCGAGGCCGCGCGTAGTCTGGGCCTCAGACTCAGGCTCTACAGCTACGAGCTGTCGGCGATGGTGCCCATCTCGTCGGTGGCTACCATCATCGAGGGCAAGCGCTGGGCCGATCCCGAGGTGGTCAATCACCTCCATGAGGTAGTCACGCTCCACGGCATTGATGTGATGATACCGTTTGTCGACGGTGCCGTCGAGGTGGTGGCGCGCTATCCGTTCAGCGACTGCTATGCGCCGGTGAGCCAGCCGGCTATCGCCGCCATGATGTTTGACAAGGTGGTGGCCGCCGAGCTGTTTGCCCGCGAACGTATTCCGATACCGCGCACGTACACACGCGGAGCGCCTCAGTTCCCGCTCATAGCCAAGCCTCGCATGGGGTCGGCGTCGCGCGGACTGAAAATCGTGCGCTCGTCGACCGATTTCCGCGCCATCGACCTGTCTCAGTATCTCGTTCAGGAGTATATCGAGCAGCGCCGTGAGTACACGGTCGATTGTTTTGTAGCTCAGGACGGCAGGATTATCGCTGTCGTGCCCCGTGAGCGGCTCGAGACGGCCGGAGGCGAGGTGACGCGTACCATGACCGTCGACCGTGACGATATTGCCACGTTGTCGCGCTCGGTGCTGACACGGTTGGGCCTGATAGGCGCCGTGACGCTGCAATTCTTACAGGACGTGAGGGACAACCGCCTGTTGCTGATGGAAATAAACCCGCGGCTGGGTGGCGGTGCCGTGTGTGCCGTGGCTGCGGGTGCCGATCTGCCGCTGTTCATTCTCAAAGAGGCTCTCGGCCGGCATCTCGAGCCGTGTGACGACTGGCAGCCCGGAACGGTGATAGCCCGTTACATGGAGGAAGTTGTTTTTAAGATTTAATTTACGATGAATCAGGATAAAGTAATCATAATAGCCGAGGCCGGCGTAAACCACAACGGTGACATGGCGATGGCGCGCGACATGGTGTTGGCCGCCCGCGATGCCGGTGCCGACTATGTGAAGTTCCAGACGGCTGTGCCCGAGCTTGTCATATCATCGATAGCGCCCAAGGCGGCTTATCAGGAGGAGACCACCGGCACGGGCGAGAGTCAGCTCGATATGTGCCGGCGCATACACCTGCCGCTGTCGGCCTATGCCGAGCTTGCCGAGCTGTGCCGCCGTGAGGGTATCGGCTTCATGAGCACGCCGTTTGACCTGGTGTCGATCGACGCTCTCGTGCCACTCGGTCAGGACTGGTGGAAGATACCGTCGGGCGAGATTACCAATCTGCCTTACCTCAGACGCATAGCGTCGCTGCGCCGACCTGTCATCATGTCGACCGGCATGAGCCGTCTCGACGAGGTGGAGCGTGCGGTGGAGATTTTGACCGCCGACGGCCTGGCTCTTGACAAGGTGGCGCTGTTGCACTGCAACACCCAGTACCCCACGCCGATGGCCGATGTTAACCTGCGCGCGATGGAGTCGCTGCGGCGTCTGACGACCGGCCCTGTGGGCTACAGCGACCACACTGTGGGCATCGAGGTGCCGGTGGCTGCCGTGGCTATGGGTGCGCAGATAATCGAGAAGCATTTCACCCTCGACAAGAATCTGCCCGGGCCCGATCACCGTGCGTCGCTTGACCCGGCCGAGCTGACGGCGATGGTCACGGCGATACGCAACATCGAGCAGGCACTCGGCACGGCCGAGAAACGTCCGTCGCCATCCGAGACCCCCAATATCGAGATTGCGCGCAAAAGCATCGTGGCCGCCCGTGATATCAAGGCCGGCGAGACTTTCACCGAGGACAACATCACCGTCAAGCGCCCTGGCGGCGGCCTGTCGCCCATGATGTGGGATACGGTGCTGGGACAGGTGGCTGTGCGCGACTTCAAGTATGACTCTCTTATCACGCTATAATATTTTATGTCAACCGCTAAGAAAACCAATAAACCCAGCAAGCCGCTGATAGAGCGCTTCAAGGAGTTCAGTCATGATCACCCGGTGATTATGAACATCGTCTATATAATACTGACTGCCACGGTGCTCGTGTGGCTGCTGTTGCTGTTCCTCGACTCGTGGACACGACACGGCGATGAGGCTACAGTGCCTCCGCTCAAGGGCACGTCGATTGAGCTCGCCGTGATGACGCTCGAGAACGACGGTTTTGAATGGGAGATAATGGACTCGGTGTATGAGACTGTGCGCGAGCCCGGTACAGTGGTCGAGCAGACGCCGTGCGCCGGTGCCCGAGTGAAACCGGGCCGCAAGGTGTACCTGACTATCGTGGCTTTCTCGCCCAAGATGGTTACAGTGCCCGATTTCATGAATATATCTATGCGTCAGGGCCGCTCGATGTTTGAGGGACTCGGTATCGAGGTGTCGGTGGTCACGGTGCCGTCCGAGTATAAAGACCTTGTGCTGGGAGCCAAGTCGGGTGGTGTGCCGCTGCGTCCGGGTCAGCGTATTCCTGTGTCATCGAAAGTGGTGCTCGAAGTCGGTGGCGGCCTCGCATCGGATGATGAGGCTGACATGAGCGACTATGACATCGAGACCGAAGACCGAAGCGTCGGCGTGACTAACACCGCAGATGATGACGACGAGACGCTGAATTTATTGTTGCAGGACTGATGGACTATATCGACAACGATTCTGAACTTGACGAGGTAACCGACGATATGTCGGGGCTGCCCGACGACGGCCGCGAAATGTATGAGCATTACCGCATAGTGGCCGACCGCGGTCAGGAGCTGCTCCGTGTCGACAAATTTCTGGTCGCTCACTTGCCCAACGTGTCGCGCAACCGCATCCAGCAGGCTGCCGAGGCCGAGTGCATACTCGTCAACGGTCGCGCCGTCAAGAGTAACTACCGTGTGAAGCCGGGCGACGTGGTGTCGGTGGTGATGGATCGTCCGCGCTACGAAAACGAGGTTATCGCCGAGGATATTCCGCTTGACATTGTCTACGAGGACGACACGCTGCTGGTTGTCAACAAGCCTGCCGGCCTGGTGGTGCACCCCGGTCACGGCAACTACAGCGGCACGCTTGTCAACGCCCTGGCATGGCACATGAAGGACAACCCTGACTATGACGTGTCAGACCCGCGCATGGGCCTGGTACACCGCATCGACAAAGACACGTCGGGCCTGCTCGTGGTGGCCAAGACCCCGGCTGCCAAGACCCATCTGGGCAAGCAGTTTTTCAACAAGACCACCAAGCGTGAGTATGTGGCTGTGGTTTGGGGCATACCCGAGCCGCGCAACGGCCGCATCGAGGGAAATATTGGCCGCTCGGTCAAAGACCGCCTGCAGATGGCTGTCTACCCCGACGGCGACCAGGGCAAACATGCTGTTACCCACTATGAGGTTATCGAGCAGCTCAATTACGTGTCGGTGGTGAAGTGTGTGCTTGAGACGGGACGCACCCATCAGATACGTGTGCACATGAAGCATATAGGGCATCCGCTGTTTAACGACGCGCGCTATGGCGGCGACCAGATACTGCGCGGCACCACTTCGGCAAGCTACCGCCAGTTTGTGAACAACTGTTTCGACACATGCCCGCGACAGGCGCTGCATGCACGCACCCTGGGCTTCGTTCACCCTGCCACCGGCGAGGAGATGTTCTTCAGCTCACCCGTCCCCGCCGACATGACCGCCATGATCGACAAATGGCGCCGCCTCCCCGTCCGCTAACCCCGTCTTTCGAAGTGTTAAATTACATAAATAGCAATTCTTCAGTCGCTATTTTAATAATTTTGCCATTTGTAAAGAGATTTCAAACTCCAATTATATTATGAACAAGTTTCTTAAACGCATCACTGCGGTGCTACTGCTGGCGATGATGCTTCCGCTGGTGGCTTTCGCTCAGGACGACCAAATGACGCAGCCTCTGCCCATTGACCCTGCCGTGAGAATCGGTAAACTCCCCAACGGTCTAACCTACTACATCCGTCACAATGAGTATCCCAAAGGTCAGGCCGACTTCTACTTGGCTCAGAATGTAGGTTCCGCCCTTGAAAAGGACAATCAGCGCGGTCTTGCTCACTTTCTCGAACACATGTGTTTCAACGGCACAACCCACTTCCCCGGCAATAAGATGGATGAGTGGATTGAAAGTATCGGCGTGATCAACTTCAACGCTTACACCGGCATCGATGAAACTGTCTACAACATCTCCAGTGTGCCGGTTGCTCGCCAAGCTGTCCAGGACTCATGTCTCCTCATCCTCCGGGACTGGGCCAACGATCTTACCCTCGACCCTAAGGAAATCGATAAGGAACGCGCTGTTATCCATGAAGAATGGCGCAGATCAATGATTGGCTCGCAGCGTATCGCTGAGAACATCCTCCCTGATGTCTTCCCTAACTCCAAGTATGGCCATCGTCTTCCCATCGGCACAATGGATGTTGTTGACAACTTCCCTTATCAGGCTCTCCGCGACTACTACGAGGCCTGGTATCGTCCTGACCAGCAGGCTGTCATCGTAGTCGGCGACATCGATGTTGACCGCATCGAAGGCAAAATCAAGGAAATGTTTTCCGATATCGAAATGCCGGCCGATGCCCCCGAACGCATTTTCGAACCTGTACCCGACCATAAGGGTACGCTTTACGGTATCGGCGACGATCCCGAAATGCCCGCTCTCAAGGCTGAAATATATTGGCTTTCCGATCCTATGCCCAAGGAAATACACGGCGCTCTGGCGCACTATGTCAACGCCTACCTGGAATATATGATTTCCTACATGCTCCGGGAGCGCCTAAATGATATGGCCACTAAATCCGACACTCCATTTGTGAGTCCCGATTTCTATTTTTCCGACTTCATCACAAAGAGTAAGCATGCAATGGTGGCAGATGTCACGGCCAAGGACACCGATATCATCACTCCACTCGTGGCTCTCTATCGCGAAGTGCTACGCGCGCAGCGTGGCGGTTTTACCGAGTCGGAGTACGAGCGTGCCCGCAACAAATATCTCTCTGTTTTTGAACGTGCCTACAACAACCGCGCCAGTGCCACAAATGAAGGTTATGCCAACGAATATGTGCGCAACTTCCTCGATGGGGTCGCTATCCCCGATATCGAAATGAAGTATAACATCGTCAATATGCTCGCTTCTCAGATTCCACTCGAAGCTGTCAATGCTAAACTTGCTGAAGCCGTCACTCCCGACAACCGCGCTATCTTGGTCTACTCTCCTCGCAAGGATGGCTACACACTCCCCACCAAGGAAGTCATAGAAGCCGCACTTGCAGCAGTCGATGCCGAGACAATAGAAGGTTTCGTTGAAGAAGTTAAGAGCGAGCCCTTCGTGCCTGAAGCTCCCGTAGCGGGCAAGATTGTCTCCGTGAAGGAAAATCCCCTCTTCGGCACAACCGAATGGACACTCTCCAACGGCGCGACTGTAATCATCAAGCCCACTAAATTTAAAGAAGACGAAATCCTCTTTACGGCCTACGCCAAAGGCGGATATGCAGGCAAGTACACCGATGACTATGCCAACTCTGTCATATTTATGCCCGTGGCTCTCTCACGTTCCGGTCGAGGAACTTATTCCAACTCCGACTTCAGAAAATACGTCGCAGGCCGGCAAATCTCAGTATGGCCTTCCTTCCAGCGTTACGTGCGCACCGTTTCCGGCTCAACCACTCCCAAGGATCTCGCCGGATGCATGGAAGTGCTCTATATGACCTTCAAGGATATCCAATGGACCGACGAAGAGTTCTCCGCCATTCAGAAATCTTATGAGGGTATGCTTGCCAACAATGAAAATGACCCCAAGTTCATCTTCGACCTCGATGTAGCCAAGACTAAATTTGCCTCCCCATTCGAGCAGATCATGACAGCCGAAGTCGTCAACGGTGCCTCACGCGAGAAAATTACTCAGATCGCCCACGACCTCACTGCCAACGCCTCCGACTGGACCTTCACTTTCGTCGGCAACGTTGACCCCGAAGTTCTCCGTCCTCTCGTCGAGACCTATATCGCATCACTCCCCGGCAATCCCGCCACTGCTGTTAAGAGCGTAGACTCCTTCGATCCCGCCTATTTTGCAGCCACAGGTACTGCCACCAACGTATACACCACCAAGATGGAGACACCGCAGACCTACGTATCGATCTATGAGAATGCTCCTATCGAATACACCTCGAAGAATCTCCGCCTCGCCACCATCGCCGGTCAGATACTTTCCAACCGTCTTAGCAAGACTGTTCGCGAGGAGATGGGTGCCGTCTACTCCATCGGCGCTTCCGGCATGGCTACGCTCTTGGGTAATAACCGATTCATAATTTTCACAGAGTTCCCAATGAAGCCTGAAATGAAAAATGAGGTGCTCGACTTCATAGCCGGCCAGTTCAAGGCCATGGAATCTGACGTCACAGAATCCGAGCTCGCGAACATTAAGGAATTGCTGGTGACAAGTATCAACGAAGCCCATGAGCAGAACGGCTACTGGTTGGATAACATTATCGCTCATGGTATTAACGGTGTCGATTGTTTAAACAACGCTGTTGAGATTGTCAACTCCCTCACAGTTGACGACGTGAAAGGGTTCATGAAAGCGATGAACGCCGCAGGCAACTATCTGTCTCTTATGC
>CAMWLW010000049.1 GCA_947175245.1 uncultured Bacteroidales bacterium | reverse complement strand
GTTGATGATGCCGAAGGCTTTGCCGGGGTGACGGCGAATGTCGTCGGCTGTGCGCAGGAATTCCTTGCGGTTGATGTCTTCGATGACGGGGTCGCCGGGAATGTCGATGATGGGCTCGTTGCACTCGTAGAGCGCGGTGATTGTGAAGCGGTACTCGCCGCCGTCGCTCTCGGCCATCATGATGAGACCGGGGAGTCCGTAGAGCTGCCAGGGGCCGTCGCTGACGGGGATGTCGGGGGCGAACCATGCCGTCCAACGGCGTCCGTGATAGGTGGCGGTGGCGTTCTGACATTCGTAGTCGAGGAATGTGGCTGTCGAGTCGCCGGCTTCCCATGTGAGGTCGTCCATTGGCACAGTGTACCGCAGGTAGGTGTCGGCGGGGCCTCCGGGCATGTCGATGACTGTCATGTTGCCGGCGAGGGGTGATTTGTAGATATTAAATGTGGTGGCGCGCCGCGGCACGTTATCGAGGACGCCGCGGTCGACACTGATAGACGTTATGTTGCCTTGGGAGTCGCGTTTTATGCCTCCGCTGTTGTTCAAGGCGTCCAGTAACTGCTGATGAATCAGTTCTGAGCCGCCGGGGGTGGCTGATATGGAGTCGAAGAACGCTGTCTTGATGCTGAAACAGCGTGACTCGTCGGGTGCCATCTGGAGGGCGAGGCGGTCAGTATTGTAGCGGATTGTGTCGCTGTGAGACATGGCTGACTCGTATTTGTACTCGGCGCGCAGTGTGGCTGTCGAGTGTGGGGCGCCTGTGGCTGTTGAGAGGGAGAGGGCTGCAATGGCTGTGAGGATTAGTTTTTTCATGTCGATATAGGGGTGGTTATTTGATTATGCGAAGTGTAAGTAAAAACTGACGTCCGCGCTGGTAGGATATGGTCTCGATCGAGGCAAGCTCGGTGAATGAACGGTTGACCCACGTGCGTTTGTCGAGCAGGTTGTTGGCCGACAGGGATAGGTCAAGGTTTTTGCTGAGGTTGTAACGCAGCCAGGTGCCGAGGTTGACGCGGTTCTCGTATCGGTGGGGCTCGAGGCGGTCACATTGCCACGAGCCGTTGAGATTGATAATCCACTTGCCGGGGGTGAAATTGACCGTGACGGTGTTGGTGTAGCTGTTGATGCGGTTTGATGGCATGGCTTGCAGACTCATGGTGTTGGAGATATAGGACAGGTCGTAGTCGGCGTTGGCCCATGAACAAAGACGCACATCGAAGTGGCCCGTGGCGAGGTACTGTGTGGTTGAGCGCCTGACGGGGTCGCCTTGTGAGAATACGGTGCTCGTGGCGCGGTTATAGGCGCCGCGCAGCGTGAGCGAGCTGTTGATGGCGTCGAGGCTTTGTGAGTAGGACGCGTTGACGCCGGTTGATTCTGAACGGGAGGGTTCGGCGCGGTAGGAGTTGATGACATAGTCGCCGACGAGTGTCTGGGCTGTGCCGTATTTGTTGCTGTTCCATGACTGTGTGACCGTCGCGTTGAAGAAATAGCCCCGGAGTGAGTTGCGCCATTCCCATCGCACCCTGACGCGCTGGCCTGTCGAGGCATAGTAGTCGTCGATGCCGGCGTTGAACGTGCGGTAGTCGGAGAGTATGTCGCCGCGCAGTATGTTGCCGAGTGATGCCGGTGAGCGGCGGGCTGAGGCTTCGAAATTAAAAGTGTGGCGGCGGTTGGGTTTCCATTGTGCCGTGAGTGACGGGGCTATGAATAGCTCGTTGCGGTCGCGTAGCGCTCGGCCAAAGAAGTAGCTGTAGTAATTGAGCGGGATGTTAAGGTTGAGGCTGACGCGTCGCAGGTTAAGCTCGAATTTGGGCTTGGCGAACAGGCGGAGGTAGTTGGTGCTGAAGTCGTTTGATGACTCGATGCCGGTCAGTGAGATGTCGCCGTCGATGTCTGAGTCGAGATGTCGTATGAACGCTGCCACGCCGCCCTCGACAGTGGCTATGACGCGGCCTATGATGAAGCCGTAGGAGGCGCGCTCGTCGGTGAAGAAGGCGTTCTGGCGCACGTTGCTTCCATAGGCGGCCGCCCGGCTGATGTCGTTGCCGTCGCTTAGCTCAACCAGCAGGGTGTGAGGCTTGTAGAGCCATTGGTTGGTGCTGTTGAAGGTGACGATGTGGCGGTCGCTGAATCGCTTGATTATCTTCAGGTTGTTGGCGATGTTGTAGGATGGTGTCGATGCGTGCTGGCTGTTGGCGAGCGTGCCGGTTATATCAATATTGGTGCTTTCCCACGATGAGTTGAATGAAAAGTTGTTGTTGAGATAGTAGGTCTTTTGGTTCAGCTCATAATTGGCGAGAAGGCTGGCTGTGTGGTCGCGGCTGACGGCATGGCGGTTCTCGGTGATGACGCGGTCGCCGTCGGGGAGGTAGTAGGTGGTGACGGTAGCACGGTCGGCCCACAGGTGGTCGTAGCCATAGGCGGCCTGCAGGCGCCAGTTGCCGTTCTGACGGCTCTTCCACGTGGTGTTGGTCGATATGGAGGCCGAGCGGTTGAAGATGCTGCTGCCGCTGCCGCCGACACTGCCGATGGAGATGTAGTCGGTGAGTGTTTCGCCTGTGGTGCCCGAGCCTATGCTGCCGGCGAGAGGACTGCCGGTGTTGTTAAGGCTCAGTTCGGTAATATTCTTCACCGAGCCTTTGAGTGTCATGGTGAACAGTTTGCCAAGGTATAGCGCGCCGCCTCGCTCGCTGTAGCCGGTGCCGATGTCGCCGTGGGCTGTGAGCCGTGTGGCGGCCGACTCCTTGAGCTTGAGGTTGACGGCTGCCTGATCGCTGAACGACAGGCCGCGAAGTACCTGCATGGGCTGGTGATTTTCGAGCACCTCGACAGCGCGGACGTCGGTGGCCTGAATGTTCTTGGTGATGATGCCGTGATTGTTGCCGGCCATATCGGTGCCGTCGACATATAGTCGGTTGATGTCGGTGCCCTGATACTTGACCGCGCCGCCCTCACTGACTTCGAGTCCGGGCATGCGGTTCATTACCTCGCCGATCGAGCGGTCTTGCTTGCGGGTGAACTGACTGACGGTGTAAGTGACAGTGTCGCCGTTCTCGCGGATGCGCTTGGCACGGACGCCTACCTCGGCAAGCCTGACGGCGTTGACGGGCATGATGACGCGCAGGGTGTCGGCCGTGCTCAGCGTGTCGAGGCTGTAGGTCATCGTCAGGTAGCTCATCTTGGCGAGCTGCAGGGTGAGGCTGTCGCCATCGGGGGCTGTGATGGTGAAAAGGCCGTCGGCGTTTGATGCCGTGAATTTTTTGATTTTGCCCGTGCTGTCGATGATGCGTGCCGATACGCCGCCAAGTGGCAGTCCCTCGTCGTCATCGGTGACGAGACCCACTATGGGGTCGCGGCCGCAGATTGTGGCGGCGGTGAACAAAAAGAGATATGTTAATATAATAATGTGACGCATTGGTTGTGGTTATAAATCATGCAAAGTTAAAAAAAAACGGTATTGACCTAATTTTTGCAGTGATTTATAGGGTTTTTTAACAATTGGGGTCACATTAGTATGGCCTTGATCAGGGTTTGCGGGTTAGATAGCCGTTGGTGTTTTGTCGTAAGATGCGGAAACGTTTGTAGATGGCGTTATTTACTTGATCACTTATATCTATCAGAGGCCAAATCATGTTGCGGTCAGCGTTATCGGCGGCCGCAATGATGTATGTGGCGGCGAGTTCAAACATTTTCGTGGCGGTGGCAAAATTGCGGGGCTTTTCTATTCCGGATGGAAGCGAGTTGTCAGCCGTGGCTGTTGAGGTTGAGGGGGCTGACTCGGTTTTATTCGAGGTCTTGGGCTGTGAGGCTGCGCGTTGGCGGCGACGGCGGGCAGCGCTGACACGGCGTTTGAGTCGCTTGACAAAGTCGGCGAGTAGGTCGGGGGCACCGTCCGAAAGTTGGAACTGTTCGATTGTGTCTTCGTCGCAGGCGGCGAGCTGTCGGCAGATGGTGAGCACGTAGGCTTGGGTCTCGGGAGTCAGGAGCATAAGATCCATGAAGAATGTGGATGGGATTGTGAGGTTTTTCATAATGATTATTCGGCTTGCGCCGAGGTTTAAGGGTTTAATTCGACCTGAAGGTCGAGGTTTAAAAGTTTAAAAGTTTAAGGGTTTAAAAGTTTAGGGGTTTAACAGGTTTAATGTGTTTTCGTGTGCAAAGATAATACATCAATAGCCCGAAACCATGCAAAATTCCCACGCCGGGGTGAAAAAAAAGTACAATGCACGGGCGCAAGCGCCCGTGGGCTGGTTGGACATATAGGACTAATTAGACGAATGGGGCTAATGGCGCGGCGGGGATGTCTACAATCGAGCGCTCGTGGGCGGGGACGGACAGGGCCGCGTGTGAGTGGTGAGGGGAGGTATTTGTGGGATTTTGAAAAATTTTTGTATTTTTGCGTTATTAAAACCTTGATTACCTATGAATAATCTACCCTATATTGTGTTGCGTGACCCTGAGGGGGCTCGTGAAAATCTGTTACCGTTGTCGTTTACGCGTCCGCTGAGTGAGTTGCGTCTGGGTATTCTGACGCTGAGAGAGAAGTGGCAGTTGTTGCTGCCGGGCAATTACTCGTGGGAGACGGCGGGGTATCTGGCGCCGAAGTTCGGCCGCGCGGCTGCTCCTGCCAAGTATGTGATTGACGGTGATATCATCCCGACTAAAACCTATGTCGATGCTTTGGAGCGGGGGCTGGATATGGAGCCCGAGAGGATTGTCAACCTGTATGATATATTCATGAAGAACGGCGAGGCTATCGAGTCGGATTTCAGGCTCGTGACCCACGGGCGCCAGTCGATGCCTCTGTCGGGCACGAACACGGTGATTGGCGACCAGTCGATGATTTTTCTGGAGCCGGGTGCCCGGGTTGAGGGTGCGTTCCTGAACACGACGCATGGCCCTATATATATAGGTAGGGATGCCGAGGTGATGGAGGGGAGTTGTCTGCGCGGCCCGGTGGCGGTGTGTGAGCATGCTGTGGTCAACATGGGCACGAAGATTTATGGCGCGACGACCATAGGCCCGTGGTGTAAGGTGGGCGGCGAGCTCAATAATGTGGTGATGATTGGCTACAGCAACAAGGCTCATGACGGGTTCCTGGGCAATGCCGTGATAGGCGAGTGGTGTAATCTGGGGGCAGGCTGTGTGGCTTCGAACCTGAAGAATGACTATACTGAAATCAAGCTGTGGAATTATCCTGCCCACAGGTTCCTGAAGACGGGCTTGCAGTTCTGTGGTCTGATAATGGGCGACCACTCTAAGGCGGGCATCAACACGATGTTCAACACGGCCACGGTGGTGGGTGTGGGTGTGAATATTCACGGCTCGGGTTTTCCGCGCAACTTTGTGGCGTCGTTCAGCGAGGGCGGCGCGTCGGGCTTCAGCGATGTGTCGCTGACTAAGTTCTTTGACATAGCGCGCAGGGTGATGGCACGCCGCGGTAAGGAGCTGTCGGAGGTCGACTGCCAGATATTCAGGCATATATATGACTATGCCGACCGATTCAAGTAGGCGTTATAAATTACCTTAAATATAATAATGTGAGAAACGTGCCGCGCAGGTTTATACTTATAGTCGTGTCGGTCGTCGCTGTCGTCGGGATGGCGGTTGCCGGCGAACGCTATTACCGCAATATCAATGAGACGGGTGAGTTTGATGACATCACGGTCAACAGGCTGTATCGTGACTCGACGGGGTATGTGTGGATGGCGACTGACCGCGGCGTGCTGAAGTGTGACGGTATTCACACGCGGCTCATAAGGATTGGCGATGAGGTTCAGCCCCTGTTCATCACGTCGTTTGAGTCGCTGCCCGGCGGCGGTGTGGCTGTGGGCACGCGCCGCGGCCTGGTGAAGATTGACAGCAGGGGCCGGGTGAGCCGTGTCGATGACGGGACGCCCGAGATAACATCGCTCGTGAGATGGTCGGCCGACACGATCGTGGCCGGCACGGCACACGGCCTGGTGGCGTATGACAATGATGGCTCGGTGTTACAGTTTAACCAGCTGCCGGTCGATAACCTGTACTCGCCGGCGGCATACGTCAACGCGCTGGCGTTTCATCCCGGGGGAGACCTGTTTATTCAGACTCACAAGGCGCTGTATCGCATGGATCGTGCCACGGGCGACGTCAGGCTGCTCACCGAGTGGCCGGTGTGGGCCGACACGTCGCGCGACATGGTGGCCGACGGCGACAGGGTGTGGATAGCGATGATGTCGTCGGGCCTGTGGCGGGTGGATGCCCTTAGCGGCGAGGCGGTGCAGGTCGATGTCAACTGTCCGGTGATAACGGGTGTGAGTCTCAGCCCCGAGGGCCTGTATGTGGGTACCGACGGTAACGGTGTGTATCTGCTTGATCGCGAGACGGCCGAGGTGAAGTCGCATATCACGCGCCGGGTTAACCGTGTGGGATCGCCTAACAGCAGCCAGGTGTACTGTGTGATGAGCGACGGGATGGGGGTGTTGTGGATAGGATATTACCAGCATGGAGCCGACTACACGGTGAGCAGTTCGGGTTTGTTCGAGGTGTTCAGCGACGGTAAGCTGTTCAATTCATACGGCACGTCGGTGCGCACGATCACGGCCGGTGACCGCGGGCTGGCTATAGGCACGCGCGACGGTCTGGTGCTGTTGCGACCGGGGGTAAGGATGGAGCAGATACATCGCCCGCAGCTTAACAGTGACATGGTGATAGCCGTGAAACAGTACCGTGGCAAGATATATATCGGCACGTATGGCGGCGGCATCAGTGTGCTCGACCCCGAGACGCTCCAGGTGGTGCCGTTCCAGCCCGATGTCGAGGTGCCGTTCAATCGCGGTCACGTGTTCTCGCTGGCTGTCGACGCCAATGACATGCTGTGGCTTGGTACGAGCAATGGTCTGTACTGTTATGACGGCGACCGGCAGGTGCGCCATTACACGACGGCTGACAGTGAGCTGCCGACGGGAAATGTCTATGAAGTGTTCTTTGACTCGACGGGGCGTGGCTGGATATGTACCGAGAACGGTGTGTGTCTTTATGACCCGGTGCGCGGCGTACTGCTGCGTGACAGTCTGCCCGATTATTTTCCGCGCGATGAGAAGATACGTGTAGTGTACGAGGATAGTTCGCATACGCTCTATTTTCTGCCCGAGCGCGGCGACATACTCGTGGCGTCGGTTGATCTGTCGGATGTGAGGCCGCTGAAGCTGTCGGCTCTCGCCGGCTCAGATGCCAAATCGATAATCGAAGACCAGAATTCATATATATGGATAACGTCCAACCGCGGTGTGATAAGATGGGATAAACGTGACGAGGTAATCAAATTCGGACAGGCCGACGGGTTGCCCTCGGCTCAGTTCATACAGTGTACGCCGGTCATCGATGCCGACGGCCGACTGTTGTTGGGCAATTCAAACGGCATGGTGAGCATCAACACCGACCTCAATCTCTACAAGAGGGTGATAGACAGCCCGCTGGTGCCGACATCGGTCAATATCAACGACCGCTCGGAGGCTGTGGCGGCTATTGAGGCGGTCGACTCGATGAGTTACCGTATAGATCTCGACGAGTTCAGCGCGAGTGTGGAGATAGGATTGTCGCCGTTTACATACGCGGCGCCCGATGCGATTACATACGAGTACAGTACCGATGGCGGCGGTACATGGCAGCATGTGCCGGCCGACCTGTCGGTAACGGTGGACAATTCGTTCAATGTGACTCACTTCGGGCTGCTGTTAAGGCCCGAGGGAAAGCCGTCGGTGGTGACGAGGGTGGATGTCACGATGCCTATGAGCACGGTGTTCAAGGAGATAATCGCGCTGGTGGTTGTTGTGGCCCTGCTGATGCTATATATAATATATGTGTGGGTGGCCAGGTTGAGGCGCGAATATGTGCAGCGCCGCGAGGCTGAGGCTGCCGAGGCAGCGAGGGCTGAGGCGTATGATATGGACGGCCAGGACAAGTCGAAGTATAAGTCAAACCCGCTGAGCTATGCCGAGTGCAGCCGCGTCATGGGTATAATCGACAAGGCTATGACCCATGACAAGCTGTTCACTGACCCTGATCTGAAGATTGCCACGCTGGCCCGTTGTGCCGGCATATCGAGCCACCGGCTGAGCCAAGTGTTCAGTCAGCATCTGAACAAGAGTTTCTATGACTATGTGAATACTTACCGCGTGAATGAGTTCAAGCGCATAGCCGAGCATGGCGGTGCGTCACGCTTCACGGTCACGGCTATGGCCGAGAGCGCGGGCTTCAGCTCACGGGCGTCGTTCTTCCGTCACTTCAAGGAGATGGAGGGTATATCGCCGGGCGAGTACCTCAAGGGGCTCAAAGGTTGATTCTTAAAGGTTCTTGACGCGGGTAGCGAAGTCGTGCATCCTGATGGCGGCTTCGGCGGCCTCGCTGCCTTTGTTGCCGAGGCATCCGCCGGCACGGTCGAGGGCGTCCTGTTCGTTGTCGACGGTGAGGACACCGAAGATGACGGGGATGTCACAGTCGGCGTTGAGTGAGGTGATGCCCTGGGTGACGCTCTGGCAGACGTAGTCGAAGTGGGGTGTGCCGCCGCGTATGACGCAGCCGAACACGATGACGGCGTCAAAGAGCGATGACTCGATGAGCTGTGATGCGCCGAACGTGAGCTCGACGGCGCCGGGCACTTTGAATACCTGAACGTCATCGTCGGCAAAGCCTTCGCGACGGAATACGTCAAGCGCTCCCTGAGTGAGAGCTCCGGTTATTTTCTCGTTCCACTCGGCTTGTACGATTGCTACTCTCATGCCCTCGACGCGGGGCAGCGCACCGTGGGGTGCGGCGGTTGATATGGCTGTTGACATGTTGTTTACTATTCTGAAAAGTTACTTATTGAGTCACAAATTTAATACAAAAATTGACCGCGGCAGTGTAAAATATTTTTAAAAATTTCATTGTGAATTTGATTTGGTGTAAATTTGTCGCCGATGAGTTGTCAGTCACATAGGAATACCGTGCTCGAAGTGCTCGTGTGCACGCGTGGCATCGACGGCATTAAGCGTGTGGCGGCCATGAAGTTGCCCCGCGTGGACGGCGTCGGTTATCTTGTGTCGTGGCAGGACGGTGGCACGGAGGTGCCCGGCGAGCTGTGCCGCGATGATGTCAGGGTGGTGAGTACACCGACCACAGGACTGAGCAATAACCGCAACGAGGCGTTCAGGGCCTCGGAGGCCGGGCTGCTGCTGGTGGCCGACGATGACCTGACATATACGGCCGAGGGACTTCAGAGTGTCATCGATGTGATGGGGTCGCATCCCGACATTGATTTTGCCACGTTCAAGCATGGCGGTGACGATCACAAATGGTTCCCCGACTATGAGTTTGACCTGTCGCGAGTGGTCAGGAACTACTATGTGACATCGTTTGAGCTGGTAGTGCGTCGGGCGATGGTGTCGGGTGACGGGGCTGTGTTGTTTGACCCGCAGTTCGGTATAGGAGCACCACGTTTTCATGCCGGTGAGGAGGAGCTGTTTGTGGCCGATGCCTTGAAAGCAGGTTACAGGGGGCGGTTTTTCCCAATCGAGATTGTGACTCATCACGGACTGACGACCGGCTGCAAGCCTATGACCCGCGGTGTGCTCGAGGCCCAGGGTGCCTGCATAGGCGAGCGATACCCGTGGTGGAGCGCCCTGCCGCGTCTCGGTGTGGTGGCCTGGCGCCATTACAGGGCCAACCGCTGTCACCTGGTGCCGGCGATGTTAGACCTGGCGAGAGGGTGGGGCAGCGGCCGCCGTGACAACCCTAACGCTCACTTGTTTGAGAATAAAAATTTATAATAATAAGAACCGATAGAAAGATTTATTTATGAGAACATCACTAATGATTGCCGGAGCTGTCGCCGCCATGATGTCGGTGACCTCGTGTGTGAGCAACAAGCAGTATGCCGAGCTCAATGCCAAGTATGAGGCGCTTAACCGTGACTACAATGATGTGAAACTTGACCTCGCCGAGTGTAATTCAAACACCAAGAACCTTGACCGCATGCTCGCCGACCAGCGCGACCGCTATCAGGAGCTGCGCGACGACTATGCCAACCTGCAGGGTTCGCTCGACCAGAGCCTGAAGCAGAGCACTCAGGGTAGTGTCAACATCGCCAAGCTCGTTGACGAAATCAATGCGTCTAACAAGTATATCAAGCAGCTTGTCGATGCCAAGTCAAAGAGCGACTCGCTCAACATGGTGCTGACCAATAATCTGACACGCTCGCTGAGCCGCGACGAGCTGATGGATGTCGACATCAAGGTGCTCAAGGGTGTAGTGTATATCTCGCTGGCCGACAATATGCTGTTCAACAGCGGCAGCTATGAGGTGAGCCCCCGCGCGATGGAGACCCTGAGCAAGATTGCCAAGATTATCAAAGATTACCGCGACTATGACGTGCTTGTCGAGGGTAACACTGACGATGTGCCTATCTCGCGCACCAACATACGCAACAACTGGGACTTGAGCGCGCTGCGTGCCTCGTCGGTCGTACAGGTGCTTCAGGACGACTTCGGTGTAAATCCGGCCCGTCTGTCGGCTGCCGGCCGCGGTGAGTATAACCCTGTGGCTGAGAATACTACCGCTCAGGGCCGTATGCTCAACCGCCGCACTCAGATTATCATCACTCCCAAGCTCGACCAGTTCCTCGACCTTATCGACAAGGCTCCCGAGACCGACTCGACAGCTTCAGTGCAGTAAAGGCGATTAAACGTTAAAAAACAAGGCGCGGTGCAACTTTATGCATCGCGCTTTGTTTATTTGGTAAATGAGGCCGAAAATGACGGCCATGATGAAAAACGCACAACAATTTTATATAATATCATACATTAACTTTTAAAACCTAATTTACTATGAACACCGCACCTTTACAAGGAATTAAAGTAGTTGACTTTACTGAGGTCCAGTCGGGCCCGTCATGTACCCAGATGCTGGCATGGCTCGGCGCTGACGTTATCAAAATCGAGCGTCCCGGCGTAGGTGACGCCACCCGTAAGGAGCTTCAGTTTGACCCCAACGAGCCCAGCTACTACTTCCTGCAGCTTAACAGCGACAAGAAATCGCTTTCACTTGACGCCAAGACTCCCGACGGCAAGGAAATTCTGACCAAACTTATTAAGGAGTGTGATATATTTGTCGAGAATCTGCACCCGGGTGCAATGGACAAGCTCGGTTTCAGCTGGGAAGTGGTTCATCAGCTGAATCCTAAGTGTATCTACGGTACTATCAAGGGTTTCCCTGTATCGTCAAAGTATAAGGATCTGAAGGCTTACGAGCCTATCGCACAGGTAACGGCTGCAGCCGCATCGACCACGGGCTGGTATGACGGCGATTACAATATTCCTACACAGTCGGGTGCCGCACTCGGTGACTCAAACACCGGTATGCACCTGTTGATAGGTCTGCTCGCAGCGCTCGTACAGCGTGAGAAGACCGGTGAGGGTGTATATGTATATCAGTCAATGCACAACGCCTGTCTTAACCTTTGCCGTATCAAGACACGTGACCAGCTCACACTCGACAAGATCGGTTATCTTACTCAGTTCCCCCAGTACCCCGACGGCAAGTTCGGCGACTGTGTTCCCCGTTCGGGCAACATCGAGGGTGGCGGTGTTCTCGGTTGGACTTACAAGTGTAAGCCTGCCGGTGGTCTCGACTCAGAGGTCGACGCCAACAATTATGTATATATTATTCTTCAGCGCGGTGCCAAGGACTTTGAACTGGCATGTCAGGCATTCGGTTTCGAGGACTGGCTCACCAATCCCGATTTCAATACCGCCGATGCGCGTGACCGCAACAAACAGGCTATCTATGAGCGCATAGGCCAGTGGACAGCCGACAAGACCAAGTATGAGGTCACTGACATCCTGTCAAAATATGGTGTTCCTGTAGGCCCTGTATTGTCGACCAAGGAGATGATGAGTGATGAGTCGCTCTATGACGGCAACACTCTCGTCAAGATCAATCAGGGTGGTAACATCGGTGAGTTTGTAACCGTAGGTGTTCCGTTCACCATGAGCAACTACCAGCCTACTTACGGCCCATGTCCTGACCTTGGCGGTAACACCGAGGAGATTCTTACCTCTCTTGGCTACACTGCCGAGCAGCAGGCTGCCATGAAGGCCAACGGTACGACCGCTCCAATGCCTAAGACTGCAGCTCCCGCCGCAGCCGCTTCAACAACTACAACCGCTAACAAATAATATATATCTGATACTATGTCAACAAATACAAATAATACAACTGCCACGCCGGCTGCAGCAGCGCCCAAGTTCCCTGAACAGGTTACCGGCATGTATATTCTTGCCGAGGCCCTGCGTCGCGTAGGTATTGATACGGTGTATGGCCTGGTAGGTATTCCTGTTACCGAGGCTGCATACGCCATGCAGAAAATAGGTATGAAATTCGTAGGATTCCGTCACGAACAGCAGGCCGGTATGGCCGCCGCCACTCACGGTTTCCTCACCAAGACTCCGGGCGTGCTGCTCACAGTGTCGTCGCTCGGATTTATGAACGGCCTGACGGCTACGGCCAACGCTACCGTCAACTGTTATCCTATGATTCAGATTTCGGGCGCGAGCGACCCGACGATGGTCGATATGAATGTGGGCACATACGAGCAGCTTGACCAGCTCAACACCGCCCGTCCTCTTGTCAAGGCAGCCTTCCGTTGCAGCCATGCCAAGGATATACCGGCAGCCGTGGCCCGCGCATATCGCGCCGCCGTTAGCGGCCGTCCCGGTGGCGTGTATATCGACATGACCACTCCGGCGCTGGGCGAGATTATGAATGCGGCCGATGCCGAGAAGCTGTTCTATGACCCCGTTGACATGTACTCGCCTGTGGCTCCTAATACCGATGCCGTTGACCGTGCTGTCGAGATTATCTCAAAGGCCAAACGTCCGGCAATCCTGCTCGGTAAAGGTGCTGCCTATGCTCAGGTCGATGACCGCATCAAGACGCTTGTCGAGAAATTCAATATCCCTTACCTGTCGATGTCGATGGCCAAGGGCCTGATGCCCGACGAGGGCCCGCTCAGCGCGCTTGCCTGCCGCTCGACCATCATGGAGCAGGCCGACGTCGTGGTGGTGATCGGTGCCCGTATCAACTGGATGCTGTCGTTTGGCCGCGGTAAATGGAATCCGGCAATCAAATTTGTACAGCTCGATGTCGAGCCTCAGGAGATTGACCGCAACGTGCCTATCGCCGCACCCGTAGTGGGTGATATGGGGCTGTCACTCGACGCTATCATAGCCGGCTTGTCAAAGACCTCGATGCAGGCCGACCCTGCATGGGTTACCTCACTCCAGGCCGAGACCAAGGAGAAGAATGCCAAGTTTGCCGCCCGTCTCGCCGCATCGGCCAATGCGATGCCTATGAATCACTGGACGGCACTGAACGCTATCAAGCCCGTGCTGGCCGCCAATCCCGATGTTATCCTTATCAACGAGGGTGCCAACACGCTTGACGACACGCGTGACACCATCACTCAGTCGTTGCCTCGTCACCGTGTCGACTGCGCGTCGTGGTCGATCATGGGTATGGGCATGGGCTCGACAATCGGTGCGGCCGTCGCTACAGGCAAGAGCGTGGTTGCCATCGAGGGAGACTCGGCCTTCGGATTTTCGGGCATGGATTTCGCCACCATCTGCCGTTTCAACCTGCCGTGTACCGTGGTTGTGTTCAACAACGGCGGTATCTACAACGGCGTCGGTGTCAATCCCGGCGGTGGCAGCGACCCCGCTCCTACGACGCTCGATATCAATGCCCGTTATGACATGCTCGGTGCAGCCTTCGGAGCCAAGAATTACCATGTCACTACCCCTCAGGAGCTGTCACAGGCTCTTACCGAGGCTATCGCCTCAAAGAAACCGTGCCTGATCGATGTCCAGCTCGGTGCCGACTCGGGTAAGGAGAGCGGCCACATAGGCTATCTGAACCCCGCGCCACTTATCGACTATACTGTCTGAGACCGCATATAAATTTTAACGGGTCGCCGGATGTTGCCCGGTGAGCGAGCGACACCGGCGACCCTCATTTTTCCCCGTTTATCAAAACAACTATTTAAAATTAATACTATGGATATTTCTCATGTAATACTATATGCGGTCGTGCCTATCATCGTAGTGATGCTGGCCGGATATATCTCAGGAAAAAGGGGTGTCTTTTCGGGAGATGATGCAAAGAAATTCAATAAAGTCGTGCTTGATTTTGCATTGCCTGCAGCGTTGTTCGTGTCGATAGTTCAGGCCACCCGCGAGGATCTTGTTAAGGATATCAGGTTGACCGTAGTGTCGACTATCGGTATCATGGCATGTTTCATGTTGGTATATTTCGTATTCAAATATTGCTTCAAGAAGAATACCGGCGCCGACGCGGCCGTGAGCGCGCTTATCAGCGGTTCGCCTACGATCGGCTTCCTCGGATTTGCCGTCCTTGAGCCAATCTTCGGTACTTCACCCTCGGTGGCCCTTGTGGTAGCGATTGTCGGTATCGTGGTCAATGCTATCGGTATTCCGGTAGGCCTGTCGCTCATGAACGCTTCGCTCGAGAAGCAGAATCCCGGCTCGACCAAGAAGCAAAGCGCATGGAAGCCGGTGCTTAACGCGCTCGCCCAACCTGTGGCGTGGGCTCCTATACTGGCCGTTGTGCTCGTGGCCGTTGGTTTTCATTGGCCTGCATGGGCAAGCCCGTCGTTTGACCTTATAGCCAAGGCGAACGCTTCGATGGCTGTATTCTCGGCCGGTATAACCCTGGCAGCCATCAAGATTTCGATCAACTGGCAGGCTGTGCTCGGCTCGATAATGAAGATGGTGCTGATGCCTGCCGTGGTACTGATTCTCGGTCTTGCGTTCGGTATGGATGCACTTAACCTCAAGATGCTTGTAGTGGCAGCGGCTCTTCCCCCGGCATTCTCGGGCATTATCATTGCCGATGAGTATGATACATACGTAGCCACCGGTACATCGTCACTGACACTGTCGGTTATACTCTTCATCGGGTTCTGTCCCCTGTGGATATGGCTGACCAATCTCGCTATCAATGCTCACCTGTTTGCATGATAGCCTGAGTTAAAGATATCAGAAGGCGTCGAGTCAAAATGGCCCGACGCTTTTTTTGTGTCTGCCGGTACCGTAGAACCCGTTGTTGGAATTTAATTTTTAAAATTTGTAAATCAGTTGCGGAATTATTTGGATATTAGAAAATTAAGTTGTAATTTTGCATCGAATTTAAGCCAGCACTGTGCCGTTGCCGATTTAACTTATTATAGGTTAAAGCGTTACGCGGCGCGTGATGTGTGTAAACTCGGTATAGAATTATCACAAGAAGAGAATAATAAATTTAGTAACAAAACCAAAAAACTAAGATGCCTACTATTCAGCAATTAGTAAGAAAAGGACGTGTAGCTCTTGAGGATAAGAGTAAATCGCCTGCGCTCGACAGCTGCCCCCAGCGTCGTGGCGTGTGTGTGCGCGTTTACACTACCACTCCCAAGAAGCCTAACTCGGCTATGCGTAAGGTAGCCCGTGTAAGATTGACTAACGGTAAGGAGGTTAACTCCTACATTCCCGGCGAGGGTCACAACCTCCAGGAGCACTCGATCGTGCTCGTTCGCGGTGGTCGTGTAAAAGACCTCCCCGGTGTACGTTATCACATCGTTCGCGGTACCCTCGATACAAGCGGTGTTAAGGATCGCACACAGCGTCGCTCTAAATACGGAGCTAAGCGTCCCAAGGCCGGTGCAGCCAAGAAGTAATCCTTGAATCTTCACGTCGGGGAGCCGGCAGGCCAATAGGCTGAGCGCTCCTCCTGAAAAATGAAGGTCAAAGGGTGAAGTCACTGAACAGCACCACGAGATAAATTAATTTTAAACTCGTTTTTGACAAAGTTGAGCTGCCAACGGTTGAGTAAACCAGGGTTAGAGTACCCGGTTGAAGTAAGACACCAGCCAAGCATGACAAAAACACAACAAAAAACTCACAATGAGAAAAGCTAAACCAAAGAAGAGGGTCGTATTGCCCGATCCTATCTTCAATGACGTGAAAGTGTCGAAGTTTGTCAATCACCTCATGTATGATGGCAAGAAGAACACTGCCTACACTATCTTCTACTCGGCTCTCGAGGCTGCTAAGGCTAAGATGCCCAACGAAGAGAAGTCAGCTCTCGAGATCTGGAAAAAGGCTCTCGAAAACATCACTCCCCAGGTAGAGGTTAAATCACGTCGTGTCGGCGGCGCTACCTTTCAGGTGCCCACCGAGATTCGTCCCGACCGTAAAGAGTCGATATCAATGAAGAACCTTATCCTGTATGCCCGCAAGCGTGGCGGCAAGACCATGAGCGAGAAGCTCGCTGCCGAGATTGTAGACGCATTCAATGACCAGGGCGGCGCATTCAAGCGCAAGGAGGATATGCACAAGATGGCTGAGGCCAACCGTGCTTTCGCTCACTTCCGTTTCTAATCAAGTTTCATTGATATACATTATATAAAATGGCAAAAATAGACGAACATCTTAAATATACGCGCAACATCGGCATTATGGCTCATATCGATGCCGGTAAAACCACTACTTCTGAGCGTATCCTTTTCTACACCGGTCTTACCCACAAAATCGGTGAGGTGCACGACGGTGCAGCAACTATGGACTGGATGGAGCAGGAGCAGGAGCGCGGTATCACAATCACCTCGGCTGCTACTACCACTTTCTGGAAGTACAACGACGAGAAATTCAAAATCAACCTTATCGACACCCCCGGACACGTCGACTTTACCGTTGAGGTAGAGCGTTCGCTCCGTGTGCTCGACGGCGCTGTCGCTACATTCTGCGCCGTAGGTGGTGTTGAGCCCCAGTCTGAGACTGTATGGCGTCAGGCCGACAAGTATAACGTACCCCGTATCGGTTATGTGAACAAGATGGACCGCTCGGGTGCCAACTTCTTTGAGGTTGTACGTCAGCTCAAGGATGTGCTTGGTGCTAACCCCTGTCCCATTCAGATACCTATCGGTGCCGAGGAAACTTTCAAGGGTGTGGTTGACCTCATCCAGATGAAGGCTATCTTCTGGCACGACGAGACTATGGGTGCCGACTACAGCGTCGAGGATATCCCCGCTAACCTCGTTGACGAGGCTGAGGAATGGCGCGACAAGATGCTTGAGAAGATCGCTGAGTATGACGACGACCTCATGGCCAAATACTTCGACGACCCCTCGACCATCACTATCGACGAGATTAAGCGCGCCCTGCGCAAGGCAACCCTTGCTATGGATCTCGTACCCATGATCTGCGGTAGCTCGTTCAAGAACAAAGGCGTGCAGTGTCTGCTCGACGCTGTCTGCGCTTACCTCCCCAGTCCTCTCGATGCAGGCGCTGTTGAAGGTCACGCTATCGATGATCCCGACAAGATCGAGACCCGCGAGCCCTCAAGCGAGGCTCCCATGTGTGCTCTTGCATTTAAGATCGCAACCGACCCCTATGTTGGTCGTCTCACCTTCTTCCGTGTTTACTCGGGCGATGTTGTTGCCGGCAGCTACGTGCTCAACGCACGTTCAGATAAGAAAGAGCGTGTGTCACGTCTCTTCCAGATGCACTCAAACAAGCAGAACCCCATGGAGAAAATCGGTTGCGGTGATATCGGTGCCGGCGTAGGCTTCAAGGATATCCGCACCGGTGATACACTGTGCGACGAGAATCATCCTATCGTTCTCGAGGCTATGGAGTTCCCCGATCCCGTTATCGGTATCGCTGTAGAGCCCAAGACTCAGAAAGACCTCGACAAGCTCGGCGTCGGCCTTCAGAAACTCGCCGAGGAGGATCCTACCTTCCGTGTTGAGACAAACGAGGAGACCGGTCAGACCGTTATCTCGGGTATGGGTGAGCTTCACCTCGACATCATCATCGACCGTCTGCGTCGTGAGTTCAAGGTAGAGTGCAACCAGGGTCGTCCTCAGGTTACCTACAAGGAGTCTATCACACAGCCCGTCGAGCTTCGTGAGGTATTCAAGAAGCAGACCGGTGGTCGTGGTAAGTTCGCCGACATCATCGTTCGCGTTGAGCCCGTTGATCCCGGCTTCGAAGGCAGCCTCCAGTTTGTCGATGAGGTTAAGGGCGGTAACATTCCTAAGGAGTTCATCCCCTCGATTCAGAAAGGCTTCGTAACCGCAATGAAGAACGGCGTTCTCGGCGGCTATCCCGTAGAGCAGCTCAAGGTTACCGTAATTGACGGTTCGTTCCACCCGGTTGACTCTGACCAGCTCTCGTTCGAGCTTTGCGCCATCCAGGCATTCAAGAAGGCATCAGAGAAGGCAGGCCCCGTACTGCTCGAGCCCATCATGAAAATCGAGGTTGTAACCCCCGAGGAGAGCATGGGTGACGTTATCGGTGATCTTAACAAGCGTCGTGGTCAGGTTGAAGGCATGGAGACAAGCCGCAGCGGTGCCCGCGTAGTTAAGGCTAAAGCTCCTCTTGCCGAGATGTTCGGTTATGTGACCGCCCTCCGTACCATCACTTCGGGCCGTGCCACATCGACCATGACATTCTCTCACTATGCCGAGGTTAGCTCGTCGATTGCCCGCAACGTTCTCACCGAGAGCCAGGGTCGCGTTGATCTTTTGAAATAAAATCTTATTCATAACACAAATATGAGCCAAAAAATTCGTATCAAATTAAAATCTTACGACCACAACTTGGTTGACAAATCAGCCGAGAAAATCGTAAAGACTGTGAAGGCTACAGGTGCTGTGATCAGCGGTCCCATACCACTGCCCACTCACAAGCGTATCTTCACCGTCAATCGTTCGACCTTCGTCAACAAGAAGAGCCGCGAGCAGTTCCAGCTTTCGGCTTACAAGCGACTGATCGACATCTATAACTCTACCGCTAAGACAGTGGA
>CAMWLW010000048.1 GCA_947175245.1 uncultured Bacteroidales bacterium | reverse complement strand
TAGCGCACCTGGTTTGGGACCAGGTGGTCGCAGGTTCGAATCCTGTCACCCCGACCACCATATAAAAGGGTTTAACTCAGTGAGTTAAACCCTTTATTCTTAACCATCAAAAAAGCAGGCACTTATATTTGATAATAATATCATTATAATTTTATAATAATATTATTGCAATATTGTCGAAACTATTTGTATCTTTGCTATGTTTTAAAGCAATCAATTACTCAACAACATTTTAAACAATATCACTATGTTAGCTAAAATATCACAGGTAGGCACGTCGGTCGGGGTGATAATACCTCGATACATAGCAACCGAGGGTGGATTTATAAAGGGGTCGCCCGTGAATATCGAGTATACAGACAATCAGATCATAATTTCAAAGCCTAAGGCCAAACGAGAAGGCTGGGCTAAGGCCTTTGCGAAATATGCCCACGAGGGTGAGGATGCAAACCTTCTGCCCGACCATCTTGATTCTGAAGCTGTTGATCTGATTTAACATAGACTAAATGAAGAAATTTCAGCTTTACAGTGTCAACTTAGACCCCACAATCGGTGCAGAAATGAAGAAAACGAGGCCCTGCCTCATTGTTTCGCCAGATGAGATGAATGATTATGTCAGCACCGTCATAATTGTCCCGCTGACCTCAAGAGAAAGGTCTCTGCCTACAAGGGTGCTTATTAAAGCATCCAATCAAAGCGGTTTGAAGAATGACAGCTATGCAGCCATTGATCAACTGAAAACGATTGACAAATCTCGACTGATAAGTCTCATCGGCGAAATATCAGAAACCGAAAAACATGAAATAACCAATGTACTGATCGAGATGTTCGATTATTAAGTCGGAAATTTCGGTTAACCTTAGAAGCAAATATCATTAGCGATGAAGAAGATAACGAAACTGGTTTGGGTGGCGGCGGCGATGGCCGCGCCGTTGGCGCTCAGCGCACAGGGAGGCATTGACTCGGAGATGCTGGGTCGCCTGCACGAGTCGTATAACCCGACGGCAGCTGACCGCGCAATCCATAATGCGCTGAACACTGCCGACATCAACACACTGGCGGCATCGGCCGACAACCGCGCGAATTTTGACGCAAATTTCACCTATCGGGTGCCGTCGGTTGGCATCACCGACCAAAAACGCTCGGGCCGCTGCTGGCTGTTCACGGGTCTGAACGTGCTGCGTGCCCGCGCCATCAAGGACAACGACGACATCAACTCGCTCAAGCTGTCACAGGCCTACAACTTCTTCTACGACCAGCTCGAGAAGAGCAACCTGTTCCTCCAGTCGGTCATAGACACGGCCGGTGACGACGTCAACGACCGCCGCGTGCAGTGGCTGTTCCACAACGCGCTGGGCGACGGCGGACAGTACACGGGCGTGTCAGACATCATCACGAAATATGGTGTCGTGCCCGATTATGCGATGCCCGAGACCTACCAGACCAACAACACGTCGACATTCTCGCGCCTGCTGGGCCTGAAACTCAAGGAGTGGGGCCTGGAACTGCGCGCCATGATCGCCCTGGGCGCCAAGCCCAAGGCCGTGGCCGAGCGCAAAGAGCAGATGCTGGCCGATACTTACCGTATGCTGTCGCTGTGCTACGGCACGCCGCCGGCTAAGTTCACCTACACCAAGCGTGACGCGTCGGGCGCCGTTGAGTCAACCCGCGAGTACACGCCGCTTGAGTTCTACAACGAGTTGATCGGCGACGACCTGAAGAATGACTATGTGATGATAATGAACGACCCCACCCGCCCCTATCACCGCATGTATGAGATCGACCTGTACCGCCACACGTATGACGGTGAGAACTGGACATACCTGAACCTGCCGATGGACGAAATCAAGGAGATGGCCATCAACTCGATCAAGGACTCGACGATGATGTACATGAGCTGTGACGTGGGCAAGTTCAGAAACGCCGCCAACGGTACGCTGGACGTCAACAACTATGACTATAGCGCGCTGCTGGGCACGACATTCGGCATGGACAAGCGCGAGCGCATCCTAACCGGGGCGAGCGGCTCGAGCCACGCCATGACACTGATGGCCGTTGACATAGACCCCGCGACAGGCAAGCCGGTCAAATGGATGGTCGAGAACAGCTGGGGTGACGGGCCCAACAACGGTCACCTGGTGATAACCGACGAGTGGATGGACGAGTACCTGTTCCGTCTCGTTGTCAACAAGAAATACATCAAGGAGGAATTACTTGATATCACGCGCACGAAGCCTACCCTGCTGCCGCCGTGGGACCCGATGTACTAAGACAAGGGGAGGTCACTCACAGTCGGTGCGCACGAAGTGATGATGGGCCGAACACTCGTGAATGTTGTGGTCGACTATCAGATGGCGCGATGCCATCGAGGCGATGGTACTCATCTCGTGTGACACAAGCAGTATGGTTGTGTGTGGAGCGAGCTTTTCGAGCAGTGCATACGTGCGCTGCTCGAAGTGTTTATCGAGGTAACTCAGAGGCTCGTCGAGCACCAGGACATCGGGCCGCGAGATGATGGCACGGCCCAGCAGGGCGCGCTGCAGCTGTCCGCCCGACAGGGCCTCGATCGGGGCGTCGGCATGTGACTCGAGTTCGATGGTGTGGAGCGTCTCGGCCACAAGGGCCTTGTGGTCAGGGATAGCGGCTCCACAAGGGCCGAGCAGACCCGAGGCGACAACCTCACTCACGGTGATGGGGAAACGCGAGTCAATATGATTTTTCTGAGGCAGATAGCCTATGTGCAGGCGGTCGACCTGACGGCCGTCGGTGCCGTAGTAGCTTACACGGCCTGTGGTTGGGCGCAGCAGTTTCAGTATGATACGCAGCAGGGTCGACTTGCCGCCGCCGTTTGGGCCGGTGATGGCAAGAAAGTCGTTGCGTCTCACATGTAGGTTTACATCGTTGAGCACATGGCGTTTGTCCCATGTCATTGAGACGCCGTCGAGCGATATGATGACGTTGTCAGCGGGGGTCGAGAGCATCGGTGATAATGTTGATCTGCGCTTCCCAGTCGGGGTCGAGCGGGTTGATGGTTATGAGTGTCGCGCCGGTCTCCGAGACGAGGCTGCGGGCGCGGTCTGAGTCAAAGTCGGCCTGTACGAACAGCACGGTGGTGCCCCGTTGCGAGGCCCGGTCTATGACAGCCTGTGCACCGCGTATGGTGGTCTCGCGTCCCTCGGCTCCGAGGCTTATCTGCTCCAGGCCATAGTCACGGGCAAAGTAACTGAGCGACGGATGCCACACCATAAACGACCTGACGTTGAGCGAGTCGAGACGGCCGGCCACGGCGACATCGAGCGAGTCGAGGTGAGCGTCGAGACGGGCGGCACGCTCGCTGTAGTAATCGGCGCGGGCAGGGTCAATGTCAATGAGTGAGGCGAGCATGTTGGAAGCGATGACGCGGGCGTTGCGCACCGATGTCCACGTGTGCGGGTCGGCGACCGTGTGGGTGTGGTTGCCGTGGCTGTGAGTGCCGTATATCGGGTCAATGCCGGCCGACGTGTCGACGACCTTGACATCGGGGTTGTTGGCGGCGATGCGTCGGGCGAGGGTACTCTCGAAACCGAGATTGCCCGAGAGCATGAGCAGGTCGCTCGTCGAGGCGTTCCGTATGGTGTTGACACCGGGCTCGAACGTCTCGGGATTGGTGCCGGCCGACATCAGCGTGTTAACCTTCACGCTATCGCCGGCAATGGCCTTGAGCAACCACGCCTGGGGCGGAATACTGACCGTGACCGTCCGTCGGCCGTCGGCCTCGGTGTCAGGCCGCGATCCGCATCCTGTAGCCGCGAGCAGTGTGACGGCGAGCAAAAGTTGTACATATAGCGCGTATTTCATACAACAAAAGTAGTCAAAATTTGGTTAGTTCACAAGTTTGAGCGATATTTGCACACGATTTTAAACCATTCTCACAGCCTCTTGAAACGTAGTTACATATCACTGTGGTTGCTGCTGCTCGTCGCGTTCGGACTTGTAGCCGCCGTCTCGTGTTTTGACGAGGTGAAAGTGGGCGGCCACTCGTTCAAGACGGCATCGTTCTTTGACGAGCTCACCAACCGCGACCCGTGGATTGTCGACACCCTGCCGGTGCCTGTCGACACTGGGATGCTCGACTCCGTGCCGCCTGCACCGCGGTTCCCTGTGCCCGTCGACACGGCCTCAAAAACAATATTGTTCTTCGGCGACTCGATGCTCGAGGGGCTGTCGCCGCGCCTGGCCGCCTACTGTGAAGAGAACGGCCACACGCTCTACACCGTCATCTGGTACAGCTCCACCACCCAGGTGTGGGGCGACTGTGACACGTTGTCGACGTTCATCAGGCGCTTCAAGCCCGACTATGTGGTGGCCTGTTTGGGTGCTAACGAGCTGTTTGTGCGCGACATCGCCAAGAAGCGTGAGAAGCCTATGCAGCACATACTCGACCAGATCGGCGAGCGTCCGCTGCTGTGGATAGGCCCGCCCAACTGGAAGGAAGACACCGGTATCAACGACTTCCTGGCCGACCGTCTCGACGAGGGCGTTTTCTTCCTGTCAAACGGCATGTCGTTCGACCGCAAGAAGGATGGCGCCCACCCAACGTCGGCCAGTGCGGCACTGTGGATGGACAGCGTCGTCATGTGGATGCCCGACCATGCCCTGTATCCCATCCGACTCGACCTGCCGTCAAAAGCCAAGGGTCGCCCGGCACGCGTAACCCTGTTGCAACCGCTCAAATGACCGTTACAGCCGACATATCGACCCTGTGGCACAACGTGGCGCGGTTGCTCGACTACGCGCCCGACAGCCCGATGCTGTTCTCGTCGGGAACATTCTGGGCGCTGTTCCTGGTGTTCATGCCCGTGTATGCCCTGCTGCGCAACAGGCTGTGGTACATGCTCACGTTTGTGGTGGCATTCAGCTTATATTTCTACTACAAGTCGAGCGGATGGTTCGTACTGCTGTTGGGCGCCACATCGCTCATAGACTGGAGCGTGTCGCGGTTGATGTCACGCACCGGCGTCAGGTGGAAACGCCGCACACTCGCCACCGTGTCGATAGTGCTGTCGCTGAGCGTGCTGGGCTACTTCAAGTATGCCAACTTCTTCCTGTGGAACTGGAACCGGATGGTCGAGGGCAACTTTCAGCCGCTCGACATCATTCTGCCCGTGGGCATATCATTCTACACATTCCAGTCAATAAGCTACGTGGTCGACGTCTACAAAGGCCGAGTGAGCGCCACCACCACATGGCTCGAGTATGTGTTCTTCCTGTCGTTCTTCCCCGCGCTGGTAGCCGGCCCGATAGTGCGCGCCGACTATTTCATACCCCAGATACGCGCCAACTACCATGCCAACAGGACCGAGCTGTTCGCCGCCCTGTGGATGATCATCGTCGGCGTCCTCAAGAAAGCTGTCATCGCCGACTATATCGCCCAATACAACGACCTTATATTCGCCAATCCGACAGGCTACTCGGGCTTTGAGAGCCTGATGGGCGTCGTGGGCTACACAATGCAGATTTACTGCGACTTCTCGGGCTACAGTGACATGGCGATAGGTCTGGCGCTGATAATGGGATTCAAACTCAGCCGCAACTTTGACTTCCCCTATAAGTCGAAGAACCTCACCGAGTTCTGGCGCCGCTGGCACATATCGCTGTCCTCGTGGTTGCGCGACTATGTCTACATACCGCTTGGCGGCAACCGCCGCGGCACCGCGCGCACCTACCTCAACAACTTCCTCACCATGCTCATAGGCGGCCTGTGGCACGGCGCCGCGTGGAAGTTCGTGTTCTGGGGAGCGATGCACGGCCTGGGTCTGGCTGTTCACAAGGCCACGATGCCGCTCACACGCCGTCTGCCCGACGCGTGGTGGGTCAAGGCCGCCGGCTGGACGGTCACGATGCTGTATGTGTCGCTGCTGTGGGTATTCTTCCGCGCCGACTCGTGGCTCGACTCGTGGCTCATAATCAAGAACATATTCACCAACTTCTCGCTCTCATACGTCGCCCCGTTCGTGAGCGTCAGGTGGATGTGGCTCATAATGATGACAGTTATAATCGCCGCCCATGCCCTACCCTCACGCATTGTCGATGCAGCCGGCACAGCGTTCGTGAAGTCATGGTGGGTTGTCAAACTCCTAATCTTCCTCATCACCGTACAGCTTGTACTCGAATTTGCCGGCGAAGACGTCGCCCCCTTCATCTACTTCCAGTTCTAAGCCGCCCATAGCACAAGCATCCGTTAATATCTTACCGGTTTTTATTCCCTTTGTGTTAAATTCATAGCAGATTATGATTTTACAGTTGAAATGTTTGATGTTTCCATAAAAAATGTGTTTTTTTGTAGTTAATGAATAGTTTTAATAAAAATATTTGTTGAAACGTTTCGCTTGCAAAGATAGCAGGAGAGTCGGGCAGGATGGCTGACCATCGTTTCTGAAGAATGTTAACAAAGCAAACTTTTTTATATGAAAAAATATATTACAGTCATTACCACGGCTTTAGTTATAATAGCAAATTTCTACTCGGCATCGGCAGAGAACAAGATTACATATGATGGTGTAAATTATGAATTACGTAGTGATGGAACAGCAAAATGCACGGGTAGCTTAGAATCTTGTAAAAATATAATTATACCTAAGACTCTAACCTATGACGATGTCGAATATTCAGTTAGTATTATTCAAGAAGGCGCTTTCAAAAATAAATACAAGCATAAAATTGTAATACCAAATACTGTAAAAATCATCGGTTCGGAAGCGTTCTATGGCACAACTATAGATTCACTAATTATTGAAGACGGAACAGAATATTTAGATACAGGTATCAAGATGCTTATGCCGGATTATCCCGGAGACATCAGTGCGACATTTGCGTTCGGAGGATGGTACGACTATGTCTATGCCGGAAGAGATTGTGATCTAATTTCAGGATATCAAAACTGTGTTGGCGAGATGATGAAGTATTCCATCATTGACACAATCGTTTATGGCCCATTGGTCAATGATATCAAATTTATCAGGCTTGTAGATTATGGGGCTTATGTTGAGTATGCATATAATAAAATAACTAATGTCAATATTCTAAAAAGTGATAAACCGGTAAGTATACATGGAACAATGAGATGCGAATCCCTGAATATTGGTCGCAATTGTTACTTGGACGGCATTGATGGGAATAGTATCACAACGCTTAAGATAGCATCGGACGTTAGCATTCTGCCGTTAGATTTTAATTTAGGTAATCTTATCAATCTTAAGTCTTTGACAATTCCACGGACTTATACAAATTTTGATATCTCGGACATCATGAAACTGACAAAGCTCGATTTTCTTGAAATCGAGTCAGGCAATCCTCAGTGTGTCTATGATAATGGAATGTTGCTTAATAATGAACAGTCAATACTGTATCGCTTCTTCGCGAACAATGCAAAACCGGCAGCCGAGGTGTCACTACCCGAACTCTCCTTGATTAAGGCCGGCGCGTTAAAAAACGCCCCGTTTAGGAAAATCACGGCTCCACGGTTGACCGTTGTTGAAGATTCGGCATTTTATAACAGTCAGCTTGCCGAACTCGTTACCGACGGCGAATTGACGGCTGTAGGCGAGGCTGCATTTTATAATTGTAAAATCAGTGACGTTAAGCTCGGAGACAATATCGTGGATATCAAGAGTAACACTTTCTATAACTGCGAGAATCTGTCACTTGATGACAAAGTATTTCCTAAACTCAACAGTGTAGGTGACGGTGCATTTCACAACTGCCTGTCACTTGACAATACGGTCAAGTTTGATAATGTCTTGTATATAGGAGAATCGGCGTTTTGCGGAACAGGTATAAAGTCGGTGGAGATTGATGGCCCGATAGCGGCCATACCCGACAGCGTGTTTGCTAACTGCACGGCGCTTGAATCAATCGCGTTCGGTGAGAATACTGCTATCACCGAGGTTGGGGAGTGCGGGTTTATGAACTGTCCGAAGCTGTCGTTCGGCGAGGATTTCATACCCGGTCTTGAGAAGATTGGCGCCGAGGCGTTCAGGAACACCGCGATAACCGAGGTGAAGCTGAACGAGGCGGTCGATGTGGTATATGACTCTACGTTTGATAACTGCAGGAAACTGACCTATGCCGACTTGGGAGAACGTGTAAGGAGTATCGGCAAGGATGCGTTTAAAAACTGCGATTTGAGAACGGTCAGGTTGGGGAGCGCGCTGCGGTCGGTGGGCGACGGGGCGTTCAACAGGAATTTCAATCTGGAGAATGTGTACTGCAACTCGACACTGGCGCCCGAGGCCTACGACAATTCGTTCCTCGAGGGATATGACGCCACGCTGCATGTGCCCAAGGGTGCGCGTCAGCGCTACATGATTGCGTCGGGCTGGCGCTACTTCGCTAATATCGTTCAGGATGAGAGCCTGTCAGATGTCGACGAGGTTACGGTCGACGGCGAGGAAGTGTCGGTGGAGTATTACGACATGCAGGGCCGTCGCGTGGAGAGTCCCGTTCACGGCATCTACATCAAGCGCCAAGGCACGAAAGTCGAGAAAGTGACGATGTAGAATGTACAATGCACAATTATGATACTGCGCTGACGGCTATCTTTCAGCAATTGTGAATTGTGAATTGTGAATTGTGCATTGAGAATTGTGCATTGCCGGATTGTCGTAGTGGTGTAACGTTTTCGTAATCACTACTCTTTGCTTTATTGTATGAAAGTGTTTACCTTTGTAGATGTCTAATAAATCATCACATTATATGTCTATAATCCGTCACTTCATACTGTTCCTGATGCTGTCGGGATCAATAACGGCCGGGGCGGTCAACACTCATCTGGTTGACAGTCTGAAAAATGAGCTCGCGATGGCAACCGAGCTATCTGACAGCATGAATCTATTGTATGACATTTTTGATACTGCCCCTCGTGCGGAGCAGCATGAAATTCTCGAACAGTTGTGGGATGTGGCTCACCGCCTGGATGACGCGCCGGCACAGCTGGAGATAATACGTCACATAGCCAATCAGCCGGGATATGGCGGCGAACAGTACCAGCGTGATCTTGACCGCATAAAAGACTTGCCTGAAGGGTCGGACAAGGTGCGTACGATGCTGTATATTAAAGTCATGCGCCGAACAAATTTAGCGCGATCGGCCTCGGACAGCACAAGCCGCTGGCGCATTCCCGAACTCATTACCCAAATCGAGGATAACGACAACGAGGACACGACGGTTAAACAGGTTGAATTGCTGTTTACGCTGTGTGCCTATCTGGAGCAGTTCTCTTCGAGTCCGCTGTTGTCACAGTACCTTGACAAGCTCGGTGAACTCATGGTCCAGCTGGACGGCGAGATGACTCACCAGCCCTACATGCTGCAGAACCTGTACCTGACTCAGCAGGCTCTGACCTACTCATCGGTGGGTAACCATGAACAGGCTGTAGATGCCGACAAGAGACTGCTGCAACATCTTGACAATCTCGCCAACCGATATGAGAATAAGGGTCGAAAGTATCGCAATCTGAACTATAACAAGTATGTGTGTTACCGTCGCATGCTCTGCAACTACAAGGCGCTCACGGCCGACGAGGTGGAGGAGTATTACAGCCGACTCAAGGAACTGGCCGATGAGGACCCGACGCTGGCAAATGAATTTTACACTCTGCGCCTGTCGGATGCGTGCCATCTGATGGCTCAGAAGAAATATCATGAGGCCCTACCCATTCTGATTAAGTATCTCGAGAATCCGGCGCCTAACGACAAGCCTTATATCTCACGTCAGGTCGTCGAGATGATTATTGAGGCCGCACGAGCCATAGGCAATAAGGAGGTGCTGCTTGAGGCGCTGCTGCGCAACCGCAAGACGACAGAACGTGAACAGGAAATACTGAAAAATCACCAGCTGCGCGAGCTGCAGATGCTGTCTGAGGCCAATGATCTGAAACTGCAACAGCAGCTGCAGCGCAACGAGCGCCTGGAGCACAATGTTGACAAGGCTCGCACGATACGCAACTACTCGATTCTGCTGGCTGTCACAATGATAATATTCATACTTGTAATGTTCAGAATGTGGCGGCGTACCAAGTCGCTCAACAACGACATCACAAAGTCGAATGACAAGCTGACTGAGGAGCGTGACATACTGAAGCACACGCAAAGTGAGCTCATAAAGGCCAATGACCGCATCAAGAAAGCCGAGAAAAAGCGAGAGGAGTTTATCAACAACATGAGCCACGAGATATCGACGCCACTCAACGCTATCACCGAATACTCTCAGTTGCTCACAGACTGTGCCGACGAGGAGAAACGGCCCTATCTGAAACGGTTTGCCGACATTATAAATCTCAATGCCGACCTGATACTGCGTCTTGTAAACGATGTGCTCGAGATTGCGTCATCAGACAAGAATCTGCTTAATATCGACAGCAAGCAGGTGGCTATCACCAATATTGCCACTATTGCCGGTGACTCGTTCAAACATAGACTGCAGCCGGGTGTCGAATTCATAAACAATGTAAAGCCCGACCCGTCGCTGATTGTCAATACCGACTCAAAGCGCGTCGTGCAGGTGCTGCTTAATCTGCTCGTCAATTCGGCCAAGTTCACCGATGAGGGCAGCATCACTCTCGATGGCAGCCTCAGTGACGATGGCAATACTTACACATTCACAATTACAGATACCGGCATAGGCATACCTCCGGGCAAGGAGGAGATTATATTCGAGCGTTTTGAACAGCTTAACAGCCGCTCACAGGGTATAGGACTCGGCCTGGCCGTTTGCCGTCTGATAGCTACGGCACTGGGTGGAGAAGTCTATGTCGACAAGACCCACAAGGGCCGCGGCGCACGCTTTATATTTAGATTTCCAGTAAAGTAATACAATGGAAAATAACGACAACGTAGAACTTATTCTGATAAATATTTCGGGAGAGGATCATCCGGGTGTGACGGCTTCGCTCACGGGGGTGCTGGCCCGCTATGACGCCACCATTCTCGACATAGGCCAGGCCGACATACACCACAACCTGTCGCTGGGCATACTGTTCAAGACGTCGGCCGACGTGTCGGGTGACATACTGAAAGACCTGCTGTTCAAAGCCTATGAACTGAACGTGAAGATACGTTTCTCGCCAGTGACGCTCGATGACTACCAGCGTTGGGTCGACCGCCAGGGCAAGAACCGCTGGATAATAACCATACTGGGACGCAAGCTCACGGCACGCCACATAGCGCTGGCGAGCGAGGAGATTGCGCGCCAGGGCATGAACATCGACGGCATACAGCGTCTGACGGGACGCATGCCGCTGGTCGAGACCGAGCGGAAGCACTCGAAGTCGTGTGTGGAGTTCTCGGTGCGCGGTACGCCTAATGACTACCACGAGCTGCAGCGCCGTTTCCTGCAGATATCGGCCGATGAGGATTTTGACATCTCGCTGCAACAGGACACGATATTCAGACGCAGCCGCCGCCTGATATGCTTTGATATGGACTCGACACTGATCGAGACCGAGGTTATCGACGAGCTGGCGATGCGTGCCGGCGTGGGCGACAAGGTGAAAGCTATCACCGAGCGCGCGATGCGTGGCGAGATTGACTTCACCGAGAGCTTCAGGGAGCGCGTGGCACTACTCAAAGGACTCGACGAGAGCGTGATGAAGGATATTGCCGAGAACCTGCCGCTGACCGAGGGTTGCGAACGCACGATGCAGGTGCTCAAACGTGTCGGTTACAAGATAGCGATACTGTCGGGCGGTTTTACCTACTTCGGCAACTACCTGAAACAGAAACTGGGCATTGACTATGTGTATGCCAACGACCTCGAGATTGTCGACGGTAAACTCACCGGCCGTTATCTCGGCGAGGTGGTCGACGGTCGCCGCAAGGCCGAGCTACTGAAACTGATAGCACAGGTTGAGAATGTGGATATAGCCCAGACGATAGCTGTGGGCGACGGTGCCAATGACCTGCCGATGCTGGCTACTGCCGGACTGGGTATCGCGTTCCATGCCAAACCCAAGGTAAAACGCGAGGCGGGACAATCGCTGTCGACCATAGGCCTGGACGGTGTGCTATACTTCCTCGGATTCAAGGATTCGTTCATTTAATACTGAATTTATAAACAAATAGTAAATTTAACATCAGAAAATCAACAAAATGGAAAAAATAATATTGACGGGCGACCGCCCTACCGGCAAACTTCACCTGGGCCACTATGTAGGCTCGCTGCGCCGCCGCGTAGAACTTCAGAACTCGGGTGAGTTTGACAAGATATATGTAATGATTGCCGACGCACAGGCTCTTACCGATAACGCCGATAATCCCGAGAAAGTGCGTCAGAATGTAATCGAGGTTGCGCTCGACTACCTATCGGTGGGTATCGATCCCGAAAAGACCACTATTTTCATACAGTCACAAGTGCCTGAGCTCACCGAGCTGGCGTTCTACTACATGAACTTGGTTACCGTGTCGCGCGTGCAGCGTAACCCGACGGTAAAGACCGAAATCAAGATGCGCAATTTCGAGCAGTCAATACCCGTGGGATTCTTCTGCTACCCCGTAAGCCAGGCGAGCGATATCACCGCATTCAAGGCCACCACAGTGCCTGTAGGCGAGGATCAGGCGCCGATGATTGAGCTGACCCGCGAGATTGTGGCCCGATTCAACAATATATATGGCCCGACATTGGTAGAGCCCGAGATTTTGCTGCCTGATAATGCCGCATGCCTGCGCCTGCCCGGCACTGACGGCAAAGCCAAGATGAGCAAATCGCTTGGCAATTGCATATATCTGAGCGATACCCCCAAAGATGTGGCCAAGAAGGTGAAGAGCATGTACACCGACCCGCTGCACCTCAATATCAGCGACCCGGGGCATCTCGAGGGCAACACTCCGTTCATCTATCTCGACGCGTTCAGCCGCCCCGAGCACTTCGGAAAGTACCTGCCCGACTACAAATCGCTCGACGAGCTGAAAGACCACTACACACGCGGCGGCCTGGGCGACGGCACTGTGAAGAAATTGCTTCTGAACATCATTGAGGAAGAATTGCAGCCCCTGCGTGAGCGTCGTGCCTACTACGAACAACATATTCCCGAGGTGTATGAGATTCTGAAAAAAGGCTCGGAAGCAGCCCGCGAGGCAGCCGCCAAGACTCTCGACGAGGTGCGCACCGCCATGAAGATCAACTACTTTGACGACCAGTCACTAATTGACGCTCAAGCTGCAAGCTACGCCAAGAAATAACTGACCTAACCTGATAAAGCAATGCCGCTGCCAATGGCTTCAACTCCAATGGCAGCGGCATCATTTATATCATAAATATCGGCGCAAGAAAGATTTTATCGGCTCCAATATGGGAGAGTCCAGGTTCCAATAGTCCGGATTTTCAAACAACCAGTCGCCCGAGCCTATAGCATCTCGTTGACGTTTGGTAAGATGCATGGAAGTTATGTATGTATAAAGTTTACCTTTCCTATTTGGATGCAGATAGTCATTACCCAAACAACATTCATAATCATTGAAGCAACCAAAGAATCGATTGTGCAGATCATGACGAGCAATATCATCGAGTAAAGTTTCGACATCGCCATCACGATTGTCATCGGGCCAAAGGAATAGCTCGGCATTTATTCCCAGTTCGCGTATCTTTGTCAACAGCTCGCTTTTACGCTTTTCATATCCTCCATTATTACTCTGAGTATCGGCATCAAATATTATAAGGTTGGTGCCACCCTCGGCTGTATTTTGCAGAAAATGATTTTTAGAGACTTCAAGTGTGTCTTTACCTCCAAGAGGTACTACACGATACTGTGTAGATGAGGCACCAATCACCCGTAGCAATACCTCGACAAATTTTGCCTCGGGGGTCTTAAGGTTTTTCGCTTCAAGAAAAATATTGATCATCGCATTTCAAGTTCTTGATTGACGGAATAATTGAAACTGGGATAATCATAACGCAGAGCGGTAATTTTGGCATCTGAATCTTTCAATAATTTAAAAGCACAAACACTGTCTCGTGCATCAGAATACTCTGACTGCTCAAGTATATAACTCAGACCTTTAATAGAATCAAGATTATGAGTAGATGCAAACAGTTGCACGTTGTTATCACGAGCAGCTGACAGTATAGCTTTCCAAAGAACTCCCATAGCCGTAAAGTGGAAACCGTTGTCTATCTCATCTATAAGCAGGACACCGTTGCGGCATCGGAATATGGACACGATTATCAACAGCATCTTACGGAGGCCGTCACCGGCCATATTTATCGGGAGACGCTGTTCAGCCCCTATATCCACAAGAATTTCATTACCTACGAGTTGAATATCAACAATAGCGGGGTCAATCTGACGCAGTGCAGACAGTATATAAGATTCCTGTTTGTTGGCTACAATCTTGGCAAATTCCTCGTGAAGCGATCCCTGAGGATATGATGACGGCAGATATAATGAAAACAAATCTTCCTTATATCGCTTGTCAATTGAAATTTTACCATTGTCAGGATTGTTGTCTTTCAGGATAAATTCTGAATTAAACTTTTCCTTTTCGTTACCTTTAGAATATATGAGTTTAAGGCCATAAGTACTGGCAGCCATATCTGAGTTTCCACCGGCCAAAGACTCAAGGTTGACAGTATTGCTGTGGGATTTTATCTGTGAAATCTCAAGCCAGCGATCAGGAGTGCCCTTGACAAAAATAGATATCTTATTCTCGGGGTTTAGATTATAAAAATCAATCCTTATATCTTCTTCGTTAAAACTGCTGTAATTGCGCATGGCGTTAATAGACAGCGGCAGAATAGGATTAGACTGTCCCGTAATAAGGAATAGAGCCTCGAGTACAGTTGACTTGCCACAGTTATTCTTACCAAAAAAGAGGTTAATCTGTTTAAAACCTTCAATCTCGGCCTGCTTGATACCACGAAAATTCTTAATTTGTAGTGTACTGAACATTTAACAGCTATTTTTTACAAAGATAGTAAAAATAATCGTTCGGGAACAATGTAGTAAATAATAAAGAAAGGCGGGAGTGGCTCGGTGCATACCGTCAGCCGCTCCCGCTTTTCAATATCGGGGTGGTGCCGCCGCTTAGCAGGGCGACGCCGGGGTTAATCAGACTTCGGTCGACTCTACGTCAACAACATCGGCGGTGTTGAAGATGCCCTCGATGTCGTCCTTGCTGCCGACTACAATGCGCTCGTATTCTGACAGGCCGGTACCAGCGGGGATGAGGTGACCGCATATTACGTTCTCCTTCATGCCGTCAAGTGTGTCGGTCTTACCGTTGATGGCGGCCTCGTTGAGCACTTTGGTTGTCTCCTGGAACGATGCGGCCGACATGAAGCTCGAGGTCTGCAGGGCTGCACGTGTGATACCCTGGAGAATCTGCTCGCTGGTGGCGGGCACTGCATCACGTACCTGGATGAGCTTGAGGTCGCGGCGCTTGAGTGCCGAGTTCTCGTCGCGCAGTTTGCGTGCGGTTATGATCATACCGGGCTTAACGGTGTCGCTGTCGCCTGCATCGGTGACAACTTTCTTGCCCCAGATACGGTCGTTCTCGTCCATGAAGTCGCGTTTGTCAACAATCTGCTGCTCGAGGAAGCATGTATCGCCCGGATCGATGATATTGACTTTGCGCATCATCTGGCGCACGATAACCTCGAAGTGCTTGTCGTTGATCTTCACACCCTGCATGCGGTAAACGTCCTGCACCTGGTTGACGATGTACTCCTGTACGGCCGTCGGGCCCATGATGTTAAGGATGTCGGTGGGTGTGATGGCGCCGTCTGAGAGGGGTGTGCCGGCACGCACGTAGTCGTTCTCCTGCACGAGGAGCTGCTTAGATAGCGGGATGAGGTATTTCTTGACCTCGCCGTTCTTGGCGGTGACTGAAATCTCGCGGTTACCACGTTTAACCTTGCCGTAGTTAACCTCGCCGTCAATTTCGGCAACAATGGCGGGGTTAGAGGGGTTACGTGCCTCGAAGAGCTCGGTAACACGGGGCAGACCACCGGTGATATCACCGGCACCACCTGCTGCACGAGGTATCTTGACGAAGATCTCACCGACCTTGATCTCGGCGCCGTCCTCAAGCATGAGGTGGGCACCCACGGGAAGTGAGTAGGTCTTGATGATCTCACCGTTGGCGTTGACGATGTTGGCGTCGGGTACCTTGGTGCGGTCTTTAGACTCGATGATGATTTTCTCACGTACGCTGGCCGACTCGTCACCCTCGGTGCGGTAGGTCACGTTCTCGACCATGTTGCTGAAGCTGAGCTTACCGGCAACCTCCGATACGATAACCTGGTTGAAGGGGTCCCACTCACAGATGATGTCGCCTTTCTTAACAGTTTCACCATCCTTGAAGTAGAGCTTAGAGCCGTAGGGGATGGGGGCTGATGTGAGCATCATGCGGGTCTTGGGATCGAGGATGCGCATCTCGGCGAGACGTCCGATAACAACCTCGATGGGCTTGCCGTCAGAGGTCTTCTCGTCGGTAACGACAGTGCGGAGCTCGTCGATCTCGAGAATACCGTCATATTTAGATGTATGGGTTGATACGGCTGCAATGTTGCTAGCCACACCACCGACGTGGAATGTACGAAGTGTAAGCTGGGTACCGGGCTCACCGATTGACTGTGCAGCGATGACGCCGACGGCCTCGCCCATCTGCACGAGACGGTTGTTAGAGAGGTTGCGGCCATAGCACTTGGCGCAGACACCACGCTTGCTCTCGCAGGTGAGCACCGAACGAATCTCGACTGACTCGATGGGTGACTCGTTGATGCGGTCGGCAGCGGCGTCGTTGATCTCCTCGCCGGCATGAACGATAATCTCGCCGTTAGTGGGGTCGATGATGTCGTGTACCGATACTCGACCGAGGATGCGCTCGCCGAGTGAAGCAACGACCTCGTCGTTGTTCTTAATCTCGGTGCAAACGAGGCCGCGGAGAGTGCCGCAGTCTTCCTCGTGGATGATGACGTCGTGGGCAACGTCGACAAGACGACGTGTGAGGTAACCGGCGTCGGCGGTCTTAAGAGCGGTATCGGCAAGACCCTTACGGGCACCGTGGGTTGAGATGAAGTACTCGAGCACTGACAGGCCTTCTTTAAAGTTGGCCAAGATGGGGTTCTCAATGATCTGACCGCCCTCGGCGCCTGCTTTCTGAGGTTTAGCCATAAGGCCACGCATGCCGGCGAGCTGACGAATCTGGTCTTTAGAACCACGGGCACCCGAGTCAAGCATCATGAAGACTGAGTTGAAGCCCTGATTGGCCTCGGTCATCTGCTTCATGAGGATGCTGGTGAGCTTGGAGTTGACGTGTGTCCAGATATCAATAATCTGGTTATAACGCTCGCTATTGGTGATGAAGCCCATAGCGTAGTTGTTCATCACTTCCTCGACCTGTTCGTAACCCTCTTGTACGATGCCTTCCTTCTCGGCAGGGATGATGACGTCACCGAGGTTGAATGACAAGCCACCCTGGAATGCCATGCGGTAACCGAGGTTCTTGATATCGTCAAGGAACTGGGCCGAACGGGGAATACCACATTTCTTAATAACGCGCGAGATGATGGTGCGCAGCGATTTCTTTGAAAGAATCTCGTTGACGTAGCCAATCTCTTTGGGCACGTACTGGTTAACGAGGACGCGGCCTACCGAGGTGTTCTCGACAAGATGTGTGATGGGGTTGCCGTTCTCGTCGATGTCCTCGACAACTACCGAGACGGGGGCATGCAGTGTCACACGGCCTTCGTTATAAGCGATTTCGGCTTCTTCGGGGCCGTAGAATTTGAGGCCCTCGCCTTTGTCGCCTTTACGCAGTTTGGTGATATAGTAGAGACCAAGTACCATGTCCTGTGAGGGCACGGTGATAGGTGCGCCGTTGGCGGGGTTGAGGATGTTGTGTGCGCCGAGCATGAGCATCTGGGCCTCGAGGACAGCCTCGTTGCCGAGGGGCAAGTGTACGGCCATCTGGTCACCGTCAAAGTCGGCGTTGAAGGCGGTACATGCGAGGGGGTGGAGCTGGATAGCCTTACCCTCGATCATCTTGGGCTGGAAGGCCTGGATGCCGAGACGGTGCAGTGTAGGTGCACGGTTGAGGAGCACGGGGTGACCTTTCATCACGTACTCGAGGATGTCCCAAACGACGGGCTCCTTGCGGTCGACAATCTTCTTGGCCGATTTAACGGTCTTGACGATGCCGCGCTCGATGAGCTTGCGGATTACAAATGGCTTGTAAAGCTCGGCTGCCATGTTCTTGGGGATACCGCACTCGTGCATCTTGAGCTCGGGGCCTACGACGATAACCGAACGTGCCGAGTAGTCAACACGCTTACCGAGGAGGTTCTGACGGAAACGACCCTGTTTGCCCTTGAGCGAGTCAGAGAGTGACTTGAGGGGGCGGTTGGCGTCGGTCTTGACGGCCGATGACTTACGCGAGTTGTCGAGGAGCGAGTCGACAGCCTCCTGAAGCATGCGCTTCTCGTTGCGGAGGATGACGTCGGGCGCCTTGATCTCGATAAGGCGTTTGAGTCGGTTGTTACGTATGATGACACGACGATAGAGGTCGTTAAGGTCACTGGTGGCGAAGCGTCCGCCGTCGAGGGGCACGAGGGGGCGAAGCTCCGGGGGAATGACAGGCACGGCCTGGAGAATCATCCACTCGGGCTTGTTGCGGTGGCGTGACGCGCGGAACGACTCTACGACCTGGAGGCGTTTGAGAGCCTCGGTCTTGCGCTGCTGTGAGCCGTCGGTGTTGGCCTGGTGGCGCAGTTTGTATGAAAGTTCGTCGAGGTCAAGACGCACGAGGAGGTCGTAGATGGCCTCGGCGCCCATCTTAGCGATGAACTTGTTGGGATCAGAGTCGTCGAGAAGGGCGTTCTCCTTGGGGAGCTTGTCCATGATGTCGAAGTACTCTTCCTCGCTGAGAAGGTCGAGGGCCTCGACGCCTTCAACGTTACCGGGCTGGATAACGACGTAGCGCTCGTAGTAGATGACAGCATCGAGCTTCTTGGAAGGGAGACCGAGGAGATAGCCGATCTTGTTGGGGAGCGAACGGAAGTACCAGATGTGAGCTACGGGCACAACAAGCTTGATGTGTCCCATACGCTCGCGACGTACCTTTTTCTCGGTTACCTCGACACCGCAACGGTCGCACACGATGCCTTTGTAACGGATGCGTTTGTACTTGCCGCAGTGGCACTCGTAGTCCTTGACAGGACCGAAGATGCGCTCGC
>CAMWLW010000047.1 GCA_947175245.1 uncultured Bacteroidales bacterium | reverse complement strand
GTGCAACGATGTATCTTACTATCCGTTTCATGGCTGTAGTTGTTTAATTGGTTCAACTTTATTAGTTAGAACATCGCGGTTGCCGAAGGTTTAACGCATATCCGTTTTTGAACAGCAATGTGGATTAATCGGCATACACCTGCTTCACTCTGAGCGACACTGCCATGACAACGCCGAGGGCTATGAACAGGCCGATGGTGCCGGTGAGCAGTGCGTAGGTCTCCATGCACATTATAATGTACAGGAATGTGTAGACGATGGCGAGCACGGCGGCGGTGAGCAGCGACATGCGCATCTTCTTCATGACGCCCTGCACGTAGGCTGTCACCATGCCGATGGTGACGATTGCCGAGATGAGATAGCTGCATCCGAACGAGGTGTGCTCGACGAGCGACAGCAGCAGCGAGTAGAAGAGTATCAGCGCACAGCCTATGAGCATGTACTGGAACATGTAGAGGGGTGTGCGTGAGGTGAGCTCGCAGAACAGGATGGTGATGAACGTGAGCAGGATAACGAGGTAGGCGTACTTGAGCGAGCGGTCGACCATCTTGTAGCCGTCGACGGGCACGAGCATGCTCACTATCACGGCACTCTCGGCGATGGCGCGTGCCCGGGGAGTATTGAACACCTGGGGGTAGTCGCGGTTGTTGGAGTTGAGCCGCCAGCTGGCGTCGAAGGCGCCGTTGCTCACTGTACGCTCGCTGGGGAGGAACATGCCGCCGAACGAGGGCGAGTCGCTGTTGCCGCTGACGTTGATGACGTTCTCGCCGCCGACGGGAGCGAAGGCGATTGACTGTGAGCCTTTGAGCTTCATGGTGAAACTGTAGGGGAGAGTGTCGGCCGAGTCGCAGAGCAGTATTGAGGCGGGCATGGTGATCTGAAGGCATCCGTTAGACGTGTTGCCATAGTGGCGGTCGCCGTTCATCCACATGACGTCGTCGTCCATATCGCCATCCGAGCTTACAAAGACGGTTGAGTCATAGTCGTGTTTTGACATGTTCTTGTAGGCCTCGGTGTCTGAGCTGCCGTGGAGCTGGCATTTCTTTCCGCCGATTTCAAACGTTGACATCTCTTCAAGTCCCTTGAGGTCGCCGACACCGATGGTGACGGTGACCTTGCCGTCGGGTTTGATGCCGAGACCGGCAAACTCAGAGCGGTCAAACGAGCCGGTGAGAGTCACGTCGCTGGTGTAGACGGGCGCTTCATAGATGCCGCGCTTGAGGGTCTTGGTGTTGATTTGAGCCGTGGCCTTGAGTTTGGACGGGAGTACAAACAGGGGATGGTCGACGTTATCGGCATCGGTGACGGTGAACTTGAGAATAGGTCCCGATATGAGCTGCGAGCCGCTCCACGAGCTGTTGATGTCCTCGATGGTCTGGCGGCGTGTGTCCTCGCGGTCACTGCTCATGCTGTAGATAATCAGGTCGGGAATCATCAGGCCGGCGGTGATGAGTACCATGAACAGGAGTTTGAGACCGATGCGCATGTGGGCACGTTGTTTGGGTTCCTGTGGAGCCGGCTGCTGAGGCAGCGGAGGGAAATCGGGAGTGGTAGCCATAAATTAATGTATTAATAATTGGACGTTTAAGATATGTGACGGCAAAGTTAATAAAAACAATATATCTTGCCTCATGCCTTAGGTTAAAAATTGTAACAGGCACACAGCTAAATATATGGGCCGATTTAAGCCACGGGCGGTATATTTATTTGGACTGAAAAGAGAATTTTTATACTTTTGTATGAATCAAATGCTTATTATATGGAGACTGAGTTCTATACAAGGAAATCTACACCGGTGTTAGCCTGGATAGGGTTTGTGTTTTCGTTGCTGTACTTTTTAATGATTTGTATGGCTTACGCGTCTATCATTAAGTTCCGGCATAGTGGGGGCCTGTATGCAGCATCGCCGGCAATGGGTATTACGATGTTGGTTATACTGTGTGGTGTATTCGGAATACTTGGGCTGGTGTTTTCAATCATAGGCTTTAGTCAGGCGCGTCGTATCGGGGCTGTAAAATGGCCGGGCGCATGGGGAATAGCTTTAAGCTGTCTGAGCGTATTGGGTTTTATGACGCCGGTAATTATTTCGCCGTTTATTCAGAGTGAACGTATTGAGGTTAACGTGCCTTCGTCGATATACGAGGATATTGAAGATACTGAAGATGCCGATGATGACGCGGGCGTAGTTCTTGTAAGAGTGACGTCTCGCGACGTAAAGCTCTATGATAACCGGGACGGTGTTGATAAATCGCCGGCGTCGATAAGAACCTATACTTATGATAAAGCGCATCAGATTAAAACATGGATGCAACTTAATGGCGTTTCAACCACATCGACATTTGTAATATCGGCCGATAAAAATGCCGACTATTCGAATGTCGTGGACGTTATCGATGCTTTAAAGGAATTAGGAATAACAAAATTCCAACTGCAATCATCAAAATAGTTTGGGATGAGGTGCCGATGTTGTAGAATCCTTGATGAGCCCTCGGTTGCCCCTCGATAAAAAATACTGCAAAAAAACGTTCAAAAAAATTTGGTAAGAACAAAAAAACAGCGTACCTTTGCAACGCAAAAGCGGGAAAGCCCACGGGAACTGCCATGCTGATGCAACCAAATGCAAATGACTCCGTAGCTCAGTTGGTAGAGCAACTGACTCTTAATCAGTGGGTCGAGAGTTCGAGCCTCTCCGGGGTCACAGGAAAGAAAGCTGAAATCGCAAGGTTTCAGCTTTTTTTGCTTTCCACCCAATTTGCCGATTCAGATATTCTAATTATATTTGCAAATAACATCAAAGGTCAGAGTAATTATGTTCTATAAACTAATAGAGAAAAAGAGGAACGAATGGTTCAACTCCACGGGTTGCGTTGTTTCTGAACTTGTATCCTATATAGAACGTCAGCGTAAAATGCGCGATGCTCAAATAGAATCTATCAAGACCTATCTATACCTCAAGATTGAATGTCAGAATAAACCTTTATGGGAATTAGTTGCCAGTGGTAAGTTTAATTCAATTAATGTAGATGATCTTGAAGTAAATAAGGCAACCAGAACAATTCTTAATAGTAATCCTGCGGCATTAGCCTTATGGGAATACGCCTCAATGCCCAATGAACTCGGTGAAGCAAATTCTCCTAAAATTATTGCTGCAATTAAGAAGGCGCCTGAATCTATCAATTATGAGGAGATAATCAAAGACCTTTTTGCCAATGTCAATTATCCGGACTATCTTTTCAGTATTCCAATGGGTGCCGGAAAGACATATCTTATGGCGGCATTGATTTATCTTAATTTGTATTTTGCCATTACCGAGCCTGATAATCCAATTTTTGCTCATAACTTCATTCTCTTTGTACCATCGGGACTGAAATCTTCAATAGTGCCAAGTCTCAGGGATATTCAAAATTTCAATCCACTATGGATTATACCTGATCCGGTAGCATCCCAACTTAAGAATTTAATTAAGTACGAATGGTTACATGAGTCTTCCTCGGCATCTAAAAGCAATATTGTTAAGAATCCTAATGCTCGTAAAATCAGTATGCACACTGCTAATCCTAATCTTATGGGGTTAGTTGCTGTTACTAATGCCGAGAAGGTCATTCTTGATAGGGTTGATACAAATTGTAATATTGATATGACGAGATTAAATTCGCTATCCGCAGACCAGAAAAAAGAAATTGAAATAGCAATTCAGGCTAATGAATTAAGAGATCAGATTGGCCTAATACCCGGTCTTTGCATCTTAATTGACGAAGTGCATCATGCGAGCGATGACCAAAAGCTGCGTCAGGTAGTGAATAAATGGATGCTTCAAAGCAACCTCAACTCTGTACTCGGTTTTTCGGGTACACCCAATATGAATCCTGCATCTAAGATTCAGATAACCTCAGATTTATCCATTAAGTGTACTCAGTATGCCAATGTCGTTACATACTATCCACTTATAACGGGTATCGGAAACTTCTTGAAAATCCCGACAGTCCGTCATGCCAATCTTGATTCCTCTGAAATAATATCACGAGGTCTTATGGAATTCTTTGAACGATATAAAGATACCACCTACACTAATGGCAGTTGCGCAAAAGTTGCAATATATGCTCCATCTATTGCCGTTTTGGAAGAGGAAGTATATCCGGAAGTATGCAATATCTGTGAGGAGTTAGGAATCAATGTTGCTGAAACAGTACTTAAATATCATAAGGGTAATACCCAATACAAAGCTGATGAAGATGCGCAATTCGAGTTCTCCACTCTTGATTCACCGCTGTCAAAGAAACGGATTATACTTTTAGTAGGCATCGGACGCGAAGGGTGGAATTGTAAAAGTCTTGCCGGAGTTATTCTTTCTCAGCGCAACTCCTGCCCGCAAAATATGGTCTTGCAGATTAGTTGCCGTTGTCTGCGCGAGATTGATTGTGCCTATCAAGAAACTGCACTCATTTGGCTCAATAAGTTTAATGCCGATAAACTTAATCAGCAGTTGCAAGAGCAGCAATATATTACCATAAAAGAGTTTGGCGGCAAGCGACCCGATGATGTTATTACCATCAATCGCTATTCCAGAATGGACAAGCTCAAACTGCCTAAGCTAGACTTCCATCAGATTAAAATCAACTACAATACAGTTGAAACCATAAAAGTTTCGGATATTGCTGCTTATTTAAGAAATTATCAACTTCCGTACATTGATGCCGCAATTATTTACACACAGACTTTGACAAATGGAGATATTGCCTCCGAGAGTGCTGTCAACTATGGTATAACCGAGACTGTGACCTTCCGCTTGTGGCTCGACCAGATAGTAAAAGAAGGCTTCGGATACATTACCCTAAGCCAACTCTTAAAATATGAGGAACTATTGCATGAAATATTTTCGAAGGCATCCTCATCTAATAATAATGGTGCTTCAATATATAATTCCAAAATAGACCAACGCAGAGTCAGAGCTGACATTCGTAATTGCTTTGCTACCATTCGTAAATTTAATACGACTGAAGAGCTTGTGCCTGAAACTGCATCGCTCCTGAAAGTCGGTGTGCTACCCGACACGTTTGAAGCAAACGAAAGAGATATATTTGCACCAAATCAAGCAAAAGTGGACGAAATCATAAGCTCTGATGATAAACCTGTTGAAACTATCTCTGACGAAGTTCGCAAATATCTAATCGAGCACAATATTCCTCTGCCTGAAACTGAAAAATCAGTCAATGACCGAACGTATCATTACCTCCCTTACCACCTTGACAGCCGGTTGGAAGAAGAATATCTGAATAGCGTTATCAATTATATAAAGTCGAAACCGGGAGTGGAATTTTACTTTAATGGAGATGATACTCTTACTGATTTCCGTATCCGATGCTACACCAAGCGTGGGCGAGTATGGAAACTTGATGGCTATTATTACCCGGATTTCCTAATGCTCACTCGCAACTCAGATAATACTATCAACAAAATAATCATTATCGAGACAAAGGGTGAAGGATTTGCCGGCAAATTCGTTCCGCGCAAACAATTCATGGAAGACTATTTTATCAAACTCAACAACGATAAGGCAGGCTTCACAAGATTTGAGTTTCTCTATATCGAAGACACGCTTACCAAAGAAGAGCGTCTTCAGAAAACGACCAGAAAAATCGACACATTCCTTCTAAACTGATTATCCTATGGCTATAAAATACGTTCCATATTTCCCCACCACTGTTTCCGGTCAAGCTGTGCTTGATAATTTTGTACGCACTCAGCGGATTCTCCGCTACCGTGAAAGTGACAAAGTTACCGAGCGCATACTGCGTGGTATGCCTTTATATGAAGTAACTGAGCAAGAACGTGTTGGCGATGAAGAATCAGACAATATGATTATTCATGGCGAATGTGTGTCTGCTTGCGCTTACCTTAAAGAACATGGCATAAAAGTTGATTTAGTGTATATTGACCCACCTTTTGCCAGTGGAGCCGATTATGCTAAGAAAGTTTACTTGCGTAGGAATCCGCTTGCAGCAAAGGCTATTCAGAAAGCCGAGCAAGAACTTGAAGACGAAGAATTGAAAGCCTTTGAGGAAAAGATGTATGGAGATATCTGGGATAAGGAGAAATATCTTAACTGGATGTATGAGAACCTTATGGCAATTCGTTCCGTTATGAGCGAAAACGCCTCAATATATGTGCATCTTGACTGGCACATAGGTCATTACGTTAAAATACTTATGGATGAAATATTTGGAGAGGATCGATTTATAAATGAGATTACGTGGTACTATTATAATAAAATGGCACCTAAATCGAATTGTTTTCCTAGGACCTCAGACATAATATTATATTATTCAAAGAGTAATCAGTATATTTTTAATACGCAATACGAGCAGAGAGAAGAAAAGAAAAAACAACTCATACGGAAATTTGTAAATGGGAAAGCCATAAACGTTCGCGACGAAAATGGGAATGTTATGTATCAGGATTCATATGAAAAAAGAATTGATGATGTATGGAAAATCCCTATGCTACAACCTGCAGACAAGAATGAACCTGTTGGTTATGCAACTCAAAAGCCAGAAGCATTGCTTGAGCGCATTATAAAAGCGAGCAGCTATGAAGGTTTGGTTGTAGCAGACTTTTTTGGCGGCAGTGGTGTTACTGCTGCTGTTGCAGATAAGTTGGGGCGAAAGTTTATCCACGCGGATGTCAATATCAACAGTATCCAGACAACGCGCGACCGCTTAAAAGCGAATGGCGCGAATTTCTCTGTAAAAAAAGTGCAGGATGGAGTTACGCTTTATCGTAACCCCATTCAAACAAAGGATGCAATTACTCGCATTATTCCCGGTCTAAGGCTTGACTTCACGATTGGCTCAATGTGGGTAGGCAGCATTACCGATAGTACTTACGGCTCGTCTCCGGTGTATCTGCCCGACTTGATGGACTCTTCATCAAGAGTGCTGGATATCGTAACTCTAAATCGCATTATAAACGATGCGATGCCTCAGCTATCTCCAAATGTAAAACGTGTAATCATCTATTATATTGACATTGTTGACCGCCAAGAATTGGATGACTTTATCAAAGATAACAATGATACCGTTATAGAGATTGAACTTCGCGACCTTAAGGAATTGCTTGACAATGCAATCTTACAGGATGAGGTAGAATATACCCTTTCAGAAGACCCATCTAATATGGTGGATATTTTCACTGTAGCAATTAAACGTTTCTACAGTGATAGAGTAGGCCATAAGATAACTGAGTTCAACCAAAAGGCTATGGCAAATTCAAAAAAGAAGTTCACGCCAATCGAAATGAGTCTTGAAGGATTGGAGGCAATTGAAATGATTTCTCTCGACTGCACCACTGCCGATTTAAACGCGCCGTGGCATAGTGACTCGGAAATCAAAATAGAGAAGGATAGCACCGTTACAATCAACGGTCGTAAAACCTCCGACTTCTGGGACGGCACAATCCATGCCGACACCAAACCTCTCCGCATGAAAATCCGCAACATCTGCGGCGACGAAACAATTACTAATTTTGTATAATTATGACTGTACAAGACGCAATATTACAGATACAATTAAGAGCAGACAAATGGGATGATAATTCTCTAGTAAAATCATTTGTAAAGGTTGGCCCATTAATTCCTCTATTGGATAGCGAAAATAATCAAATTATTTTTGGACGCCGAGGTACAGGAAAAACACATGTACTGAGATATTTCAAAAGTATCAAAGATGGGCAAAATGATTGTTGCATTTTTGTAGATCTTAGAAAAATTGGGTCTTCAAACAGCATATATGCAGATCAATCACTTCCAATAGAACAACGAGCTTTAAGGTTTTTTATTGATATAATTAAAGTATTATCTGATGAGATAATATCCTATATCATTATATCTGATGAGCATAAGGAGGCATATCTAAGCGAAATAACCCCTTTATTAGACCAGTTGAATCAAACATGGACTAAATCTGCTATTATGGGTGAAGTCGTCAGCGAGTCATCCAGAGTAGATAAAAGTTCTCACGAATTTAATTCTGGTATATCTTTAAGCTGTTCGAACTCTGGCCTTAATATTTCAACCAAGGATAGAGAAACTGTAGATCAAAGCACAACATTAAAGCTTTCGGGGCAATACTATGCTTATATAAATCTTCTCGAAGCTACATCTGTCCTTCAGAAAGTCGCTGATATTTTATCTCCATACAAAATATGGCTAATCTTTGATGAATTTTCTGAACTTCATCCTGATTTGCAGATTGTTTTAGCAGATATTCTTAGAAGAGTCATATGCCCTGTCCGTGGAGTTACCTTTAAAATTGGTGCTATTGAACATCGGTCATCATTTCGACGTGCTATATCTGGCTCTAACTACTTGGGTATAGAACTTGGTGCGGATGTGTCAACTATTAATTTAGATGAGTTAATGGTTTTCGGAAACAACCATGCATCATCACTCTCATTTTTCAGAGAATTACTTTATCTAAGAGTAAATACCATCTTACCACATGAAGATAGGATTGCAAGTTCTAATGACTTGGTGAAATTACTTTTTACTCAAGAAAATAGTTTTGAGGAACTGGTTCTAGCCGCAGAAGGAGTACCTCGTGACTTTTTCAATGTTTTACATAAAGCAATTATTCTTGACTACTATAACCCAATCTCAATTCCTACTATAAGAAAGGCTGCTCGAAACTGGTTTGATGAAGATAAGAGAGGGTCTATTACTGTTATTCCTGACACAAGTAGACTCCTAGATTGGATTATTTCAGACGTAATAAATAAGCGACAAGCACGCGCCTTCATGCTTAAAAGTAACGAAAACGATGTTCTAATTGACTATTTGTATGATGCAAGGATATTGCATATAATTAAGCAAAATGTTTCAAGCAAGGATACTCCTGGTTTGAGGTATAACGTATATTCAATAGATTATGGATGTTACGTTGACTTAATAAATACAGCGAGGGCGCCGAAAGGATTGTTTGAGGCCGAAATAGGCGAAGATCAAACAGAATTTATTGATGTACCTCGAGATGATTATCGTTCAATCAGAAGAGCTATATTAGATTTGTCGAAATTCTACTCATCTATATCGTCATAATAGCTACTTTTGTAAAAGTTATGAAGCTTGACGTCGTAAACGTATTGAACGCTATGAAAGAACAGGATATCAATATATTCAAGAGCCTCATAAATCAGCCTGAGAGTGAGGTGGTGGAGTTTAAGAGGGCGGAGAATAGCTTCGACTTCGATGACTTGGGTAAATATTTCTCGGCGTTGAGCAATGAGGCGAATTTGCATGGGTTGGAGTTCGCGTGGCTGATTTTCGGCTATGACGAGAAGAAGCGTGCGGTTGTCGGTACGTCGTTCAAGGATGGCACGGGTGTGCTCAATAAGCTCAAACACGATTTTTCTCAGCATACTACCGATGGACAGTCTTTCCGCGAGATTGTGCCGATAGCGGTTGAGGGTAGGCGCGTCCTGATGTTCAAGATTCCGGCTTCGCCGCGCAATATCGTGATGAAGTGGAAAGGGATTGCTTATGGTCGCGATGGCGAGAGTCTTAAACCGCTGAATCAGTCAAAGCAAGATGAGATACGACATCAGACACCCGAACCTGACTGGTCGGCAGAAATTGTACCGAATGCTACGGTTGATGACCTTGATGAGTTAGCATTGGCCACTGCCCGAATAATGTATAAAAAAGTTCATTCCTCTACAATGCCTGCAACTGAAGTTGACGAGTGGACAACTGAGGAATTCTTATCACACAGTGAGATGATGCGTGATGGCAAACTTACCCGGGCTGCTATATTGCTTTTAGGTTCACCGTTGTCTCTTCAAAAAATCCATCCTGCAAATGCTCAGATTACATGGGTATGGAAGGATAAGGATGGCGAGGTTGTGGATTACGAACATTTCACTATTCCTTATATTTTGACGGTAGATAAGATATTTTCAAAGATTAGAAACAAGACAATGAGGGAGTTGCCGGGAGGTACTTTGTTCCCCGACACCATGAAGCAGTATGAAGATTACTCAATTCGTGAAGCTCTTCATAACTGTATTGCCCATCAGGATTATACACTTGAAGGAAGAATCACAGTGGTAGAAAACGACGGATTTCTATATTATAGTAATCGCGGTTCATTTATTCCACAGACTGTAGAAAGAGTGTTAAATGAAAAAGGCCCTCAGAAAGATTATCGAAACAGGTGTCTTGCACACGGTATGGTTCATTTCAATATGATTGATACTGTCGGTCGCGGTATACCGAAACTATTTAAGGAACAACGTCGGCGTTTCTTCCCGATGCCGGAATACGAGATTGATGAGAGAGCGCAGACCGTAAGTGTGACATTATATGGCATTTCTTCTGACGATGCCTATACTGACCTTTTGAAAAGTGATCCAACTTTAAGTTTGATGGAGTGCCTATGGCTTGATGCTGTCAGAACCCATAAACCCATCACTAAAGAAGCGGCTAAACATCTGAAAGAAAAGAATCTTATTGAGGGAAGAGCTCCGAGATATAATATAGCTCTATCGGTCGCCCGTAATGTACAACAAGTTGGCCAATATACTAAAGAAACCGGCCTTAATAAAAGAGCACTTATGAAGCTGGTATTACAATTAGCTCTAAATGCGGGCAAATTTGGTTTTAAACGAGGTGATGCTCTTGATGTATTAGAACAAAGTTTACCTATAGGAATGAATAAATCCCAAAAGTTAAACCATGTTTCAAATATGCTGAAAGCTATGCAAGCGGATGGTTTACTTACTAAGACTGAGAGTGGAAAGCAATGGCTGATAACTCCTAAAGGAAAAGTGGAATTAGAGGCATAAAAAGTTTTTACTCGTTTTTACTCGTTTCTACTCGTTTCTACTCGTTTTTAGAGTAGATTTATATGTAGTAGCCAAAATTAAACGTAGAAATGTATCTACTACGTGTAACTGTTATAAACTACGTCTAAAAGAGGCGATATCAATATCCAATCATTTGTCGCGGGTGGGCACTCACGGCCTGAAGCTACCCAGCTATCGGTTACCGTAGACTTTTTTTTACGTGGGATATGATATATTCGGGGGATATTTGGGCTCTATTATGTATGATGGCTGATTGTCACGTACAAGGAATAATTTTAGAATGATTGAGATATGAATATGAGAATGTGTTTCGCGCTTATAATTAACGTGTTTGTAATACAACTGGGTGTGTTGATGACGTCTTGTTCTAATGGCGGGCGCATTGACCTCGGTCATGGTGTGTGTGCTGATAGGGTGTCTACGGAGCAGGGTGATAGGTTCGGCATATTGTTTGGCGATAGCATTATTTCGGGTCATTGTTACAGTCGGATAGAGTTACCTGATTCGATTGATGATATTGTTTTTCTATATAAAAAGAATGATGACTCTGGTTATGGTTCTTATGGGTATGCCGTTCTTGATCTGAATACGAGAAGGTATATTTATCTTGAGTCGGGAAATTTTCCTGTTGATACGATAATCACGATTGATAGGTTTAACTATGCTTTGTACAATGATGCGGGCCGACATTTTACAACTTTGAGGCTGACTGAGAACGGTGATAACTGGTATAGTGCTGAGTTTGTTCCGTTCTTCAGCAATGCGGCGGTAACGGTCGCTGATTTTATACGTGTCGGTGAAAGGGTATTGAAAGAACCTCAGGACGACGATTATCTGAAAGAGATGTATGATACAAATCGGTCGGCCTACAGGCTTCTTGAATATGTATTTAATATGTGGGGTGAAGAGGGCTCTCCGACAAATGATCTGAACTTTGCAAGGGCTATGCGCTATTTCATCGCAAAGGATTATGGTGGTGACGAGGCAAAGGCATTGGCTGAACTTCATTCTATCCTTGAGATACTTGGTGGCGCCACCAGTACCTGGCATTTGACTTTTTGTATGTCGATTGACAGATGTCTGGCAAGTATGCAGCTCTCGTGGGAGTATGATAGGATTATGATGGATTATCCTCTATATGAGGCTGAATATGTCGCGTGGCATAATATGATAGGTGCTATCGTTAATTATATGGATTTCTTATCCTGCGAGAATTGGTATCTATGTAGGGGTATGGATGATGAGGAGATGAAGATGGATATATTTGAGGAGCGTAGAGGGTGGCTGAAAAATGAAAGAAATATTCTGACCGGGAACACAAATTATGTGGCGGTCTGTGATACTCTAAAAACGTTTGCTGATATTGAGAGTATTCTGGAACTGTATTATGAGCCTGAGGCTCCCGAGTGTTATCATCCTATATGGTATGAGATAAGGCCGGCTGTCAAGGAGTGGCTGTCGACAAGGGAGTCTATCGCCTCATCTCTGCCGGCAGGTAAGGCGAAGTCATTCAATGAATTAAATCGTGAATTAATTGACGGTATGTATTATCGCATCAAATCGCTTGATTATTGGGGCTTGCGTCCTCCCGGTATTTCAGATTAATATGTTTAACATTGTATATAATTACCTAAATAAAAATGAAACGAGTTTATAATATCACTTTATGGATTATTGGCGGCATAGTTTTGATTTGTGGCTGCATAATGGGTGTTCTCTATATCAAAGATGCTCTGAATCAGGGATTCAAATATACCAGGATATATGCGGATAATACCCGTGTTGCCCCGGCTGATACCACTATCAATATAAATGGCATTGAGATTAGAATGATTGGAGTCAATGGAGGTAAGATAGACTGCAAAGGCTTTAAAGAAACAGTTGAGTTAAATGATTTTTATATCGGCGAAACGGAAGTTACTCAGGAATTATGGACAGCAATAATGGGCAATAATCCTTCCATTCATCAGATGGGAGACTCGTTGCCGGTAGAAAATGTTAATCTCATAGAATGTATGGATTTTGTGAATAAACTTGATTCGGTGTCAGGACATAATTTCTACATTCCAACGTATTCTCAATGGCTATATGTGGGATACCTGAGTAAACAACTTACTACAGAAAGCAAGGGATTGGATAGCGTTGCATGGTATAAGGACAATTCGGAAAATGTCACTCATACAGTGAAGCAGAAGAATCCGAATAGTCTTGGCATCTACGATATGCTTGGGAATGTTGTCGAATGGACAGTCAGCGGCCCCGACCCATTTTTCATCACGGCAGGAGGAAGCTATGAGTCTGAAAAAGAAATGTGCAATGATGTATATCGAGAGTTTGGCCACTACAATGTAAAAGCAAGATCGCTTGGATTAAGACTGGTCTTATTCCCTGAAAAGTAAAGAAATAACAGGTAGGTTGGAACAATGACGCAAGAAAATTTACAAGATAAATGCCGCGGATCACTTCTTCTGAGGTACAAATGACCGAGCGTTATAAAAATCACATTCCCCTTATGGCGTAAACGAAAACTATTTGTAATAAGTAACTTTTATGAAATATACACCGGATAATATCAGTTCATTGAGGCCCGATGAGGTATTTGTGTTCGGCAGCAATCTTGCCGGGCATCATCAAGGCGGGGCCGCCCGTACGGCCGTGGATAAATTTGGCGCGGTATGGGGACAGGGCGTAGGCCTGCAGGGTCAGTCATACGCTATACCTACAATGCAAGGCGGCGTTGAAACAATCAGGCCGTATGTCGATGAGTTCATCGATTTTGCCAAGATAAATTATACGAAACGCTTCGTCGTCACAAAGGTCGGGTGTGGTATCGCAGGGCACAAGGTGTCAGATATAGCACCGTTGTTTGCCGACGCTATGCATCTTATAAATGTAATGCTGCCGAGGGAGTTTTATGAGGCGCTCAAGGATGAGCGTTTTTCAAAGAGCTATCTTCCCGACTGGAAAAAACGCTACACGTCGTTTGAAATGACGTTGGATCTTCTTCTCACGGCTAACAGGATGTATAGATATACTGACAGGGAAGCCGATGTCGCTATCTCTAAACTCAAACAGCTCTTAGGCTTCCACGGACGTACATTTTACAATCCTTTCATTGATGAAATGTACAAGGCTTATCCGGGCGACAATACCGTGCCGACACTTGAAAATATCGGTGAGTATATCAAGACTGTCGCCGATAAAGTCACGACTGACAATCCTCTTGATATGCCGTATTACCGTCGTAACATATATTTGTGTTATGAGGTGGCCAAGGAGATGCTGGATGTGGCTGATTTTACGCGACCGGGGAGGCGTATCGGATGGGCTACGCCGGGAAATTTCTACAATACGTTCTTCAGTCTGATGACAGGTAGATGGAATTGTGGTGATAACAGCTATCTCAATGACAATATTAAGAGGGCATTCCCGATTGTTGAAAAGGCGTTGAGAGATAACTGGACGGGGCTTGCCGATGACAGCGGCTTCATTTCAAACAATAAAGTTGTTGCCCTGTTTTCCAATCCGGCTGTATGGAGTGAATGGGAAATGCTGTCGGAGCATAATATGGCGCTCTTCAGGACTATCAAAACATTGCTCCACTACGAGTGTTGGGATAAAAACGGTAATTACAATGAATCGGAGGATGGGTTCTATTATCCCCGTATGGGCTATTCCCTACCGGTATTTGACCCTGAAAAGGGGCGGCTTCATTTTCCGAACTTTGAGTTGAAGAAGATATTTATTCAGAATCTTACGAAAGTTAAGCCGTTGTTCTAATGCAGCTGTTTGGAAAAGAGATAATACTTACTGATAAGTTGTGTGTACGCCCTCCGTATTCGGTTCACGTGAGTGGCTATCCCGGTTTGTTAAATAAGCCGTTCGTTAATCTTTATGTAAAGATTACTGACCGATGTAATGCGCATTGTCCTTTTTGTTGCAATGATTCAGAGCATACGGTGGTTTCGTCATCTCCATTCAATGCCGATAAACTTTTTGACATCATTCACGAGATTGCCGGCAATGGAATAAATTTAAATCGGGTAAGTCTTACAGGGGGAGAACCCAGTTTGTGCCCTGAACGGGTTCTCGATTTACTTCAACGAATATCAGAAAGTGATGAATGTGCTTTTACGCAGGTTCAAATGAATACCAACGGACTGAATAATGAATCTCTAACCTTGATACGCCATCCCCGATTGGACTCTATCTCTTTGTCCCTGCATCATTATGATAATGAAAAACTGTCGGAGTTATACGGGCGAAAGATTGAATTTAACCCTATCGTAGAAACAAAAGATATTTCTGACAAACTGAATATCAGCTGTAATCTAATCAAGGGCTATATCGATTCGGCTAAAGAGATTGAAAGGATGATACACTATGCCGAGTCGTATGGAGTGAAGACTATCGGCTTTGTCAGCCTCATGCGTAAGAATCAATACTGTGAAGATAGATTTATTGATTTCCGGAAGATAGATTTGTCAACGATTCCCTCTCTAATATTATCTGACGAGAGAGCCTTGCTGAATATTTGCGGCTGTAAGAATTATCTATATACAGGAAAAAACAATCCTATTGATGTTTATTTCAGGATAAATGAAAACCCGATGTTCTGCGGTTCTTCGCTTCTCTATGACGGAGAATATCTTCGCCAGGGTTTTAACAGTGATAATATTATTTTTTGAGTATGCTACACCCTCTTGAGATTGAATTGCGGCATCGCATCGGTCAGGATTGTTATTCGACCGCTTATCCTTGGCGACCTGATGATTGGTCACGGTACTCGGTTCCGGGGCCTTTGAAGTTTAAGCGTGGCGGGAAGATGTCTTTTTACATTCATGTCCCGTTCTGCCGACACTTATGCAAATTCTGTGAATACACCCGATGTCTTGTACCTGACGATAATCTGCAACGTAATTATCTTCAGATTGTGCATCGCGATATACGTCGATTTCTGCTGGAGTACCCCAACATCACGCTTGAAGGTTTTGACATAGGCGGGGGCACGCCGTCGGCGTTGTCGCCGGGCAATTTTGCCTATCTGATGCAGATTTACCGCGAGGTGATTCATCGTGTGAATATCACTGATGACTTTGAGCCGAGTATCGAGATGTCGTTCAAGACTATCACGCCTGAAAAGATTAAGATGGTACGGGAGGCCGGAATACGTCGGATATCAGTAGGAATACAGTCGTTGTATTTCTCACGCAGGCATAGCGATATAGGTTGGAAGTATCCCGAAGCCAAGGAAATAATAGGTAAGATTAACGATATCAGGGCGGCAGGCGGTTTTAAGATTAACCTCGATTTCATGTATGGGTTCAGTAATCAGTCTATAAATGAAGTCGACAACCTGGAACGATTGGCTCTCGAAGAGCTGAATCCCGATCAGGTGACGGTGTATGAACTGCGTACAAATCAGCTTTATGATTACGGCAGTACCAAGCCTGAAATGCGGGCGGCCTTTTATGATGACTGGTACAGGATGCTTACCGATATGGGTTATCTTGGAGCCTACGGACAAAATACGTTCTCACTTGACCGACATGACTATGGCGTGTCGTCGTATATACGTCACCGCATGCTTGACGGTGGAGATTATAAGGGATTCGGTATTTCGGCTCAGAGCATGTCAGACGGGAATGTGGAGTACAATGCCGGTAAAAATGCTGCCGATATCTTGCCGCTTATTCCACCGGGCCGAATACCCCGAGATGCCACGTTTGAGGCATCGGAACATTATGACCTGCCGGTAGATGAGAAATTTGCAAAATTTGTGTGTATCAGTGCATACTCAGGCGGCTTCAGTTGGCGCATAGCTAAGGAGCGGTTCTACCCCGATTTCTTCGAACGCTTCGGGCCGGTGCTCGATTTTCTTGTCAGCAGGAAGGAATTATTCAGTAACGGCGATATTGAAATATCTAATGACCGCATATATGTGACTAAAAACGGATTCAGACACTATGGGCCTTTATGGTCGCTGTTCTATAAACCACAATTGATTACTGTAAAATGAAAACGTATCGCTATCCATGCACGGGCAATATTACTCTTAAAGGGTTCGGCGAATTTCTTGAAAAAGAAATAGGTGAACCTCGCCGAAATATACGACTCTTTGCCGATGAACTGAGTTATAAACTCGGATGCCGGTATATTACATTGACCAACAGCGGTTCGTCAGCAAATCTTGTGGCGGCTCTCGCGCTCGCCGAGAAGTGTCGCAATGCCGGCAGGCCACTTGAGGCTGTCGCGTCGGCATTCACGTTCCCGACAACAATAAGTTCGCTGTTGCTCGCGGGCTTCGATGTTCACCTGATTGATGTTGAACGTGACGGGTTCAATATGGATCTGAATCGGCTTGAGCAGTACAGCGGTAAGTTCTCGGTCATAGCGGTCACTCACTTTCTGGGCTTTCCGTGCGACATGAAGAGGATATGCAGGTTTGCCATAGAAAACGATTGTTTCGTTCTTCAGGATGCCTGTGAGACATTCAATACCATCGGTTTATTTCCTAAAGATCAGTATTATAAATGGGGTGATATTACAACACTCTCATTCTATCACCCTCATCATCTTTCTTCTTACGGGGGCGGCGCGGTAATATGTCAGGATAAAGAAGATTATATCAGATGTGACAGTATTGCTCATTGGGGCCGCGCGTGTAAGTGTCACATTGATGAATCGCTGTGCACAAATCCTGACGGCCCGGCTCACCAGTTCACGTATGAGCGGCCCGGCGTTAATGTCGAGATGTCGGAACTTAATGCCTGTTTCGGCCGATGGCAATTGATGGGTTGGCGGTTCAGTGAAGAACGACGCCGGGAGAATTATCAACTTCTTTATGATAAGCTCAGTGATAACCCGAATCTGAAAATATGGAGAGCCGACATTGACGAGCCGTCAAGATTTGTTTTCCCGATAAAACTGTTAAATGGAATGAATGTCATGGATGCGTGGGAGCTGCTGTCTCCTAAAGGTGTGGAGATACGCACCCTGATGGGTGGTGCGACCTGCCGACAGCCTGCATATAAGAATAAACTCTCGTACGGCTCACAGGACGAGGCTATAGCGATGGCCGATACCACGTTTTTCGTAGGTATTCATCATACACTATCTGCTAAAAATGTTCTCGCTGTTGCAAAAATCATTAACGATACTTTCAGGTAATACTTTCAGTATTTCATATCCGTGAAAAGCAGGCGAGGATGCATCGGCAGTGGCCGGCGCATCCTCGCGTTGTGTTGGTGGGCAGGGTGTCGGGTTAGAGGGCTACCTTGGTGACTTTAGTGCCCTGACGTTTGATGTAGAGGCCGCCTTTGGCGGGGTTCTCGATGCGCACGCCCTGGAGGTTGTAATACTCGGCGGGGACGTTCTCGTTGTCGGCGGCTACGTTGTCAACGCCGGTGTTTACGTCTCCTTGGGTGGCGAACACTTTGAGGTTCTTATTGGCGGCGTCGGTGCTGAACACTTTGTTCTCGGCGTCGAAGCCCAGTGTGCCCTCGGCGTTGGTGACGGTGGCTGTGCCGTTGTCGGCAACCGAGAGGGTCATGCCCTCGTTAGAAGCAGCACGGGCCATCACGTGGGCTGCGGCTGGCTTGATGGTGAGGTTGCCGTCGATGTGACGGTACTCGTTGATGGTGTTGTTGAAGTGGCTTGCATATCCGGCAAACGCATTGTCTGATACGGTTGCGAGTGTGGCTTTGCCGTCGGGGCCCATGAAGTAGTGTTTGCCGTTGACCTCGGCACCAATCACAACCCAGCAGTTGTTCTCGGGCATAACGCCATTATGGGTGTATGTGCAGGCTACCTCTTTGGCTTCCTCGGTGTCGATGTTCTCATAAACGTGGATGCACTCGGCCTCGCTCTCGTAGGGGCCGACTACTGTCTTGGCCCAAATGTAGTTCATGCCGGGGTTGAGGTTCTTGAGTACGATGGCTTCCTCGTGTAGCTCAAATGTCTCGGGAACGTCGGTCTCACTCTGCGAGATGGCGAACTCGACGTCAAAACCGTCTTGTGAGAAGATGATCACATCGTTCACTGCAATCTCGGCGGTAGGAGCACCCAGAGGCATCGATATAGCGACACGTTTGTAGATTTGTACGGCGGTCTGGCCGCTGCTGTAGCAAGCAAAACGAGGTGAGCTTGAATTATATTTGAGATATTTATTACTATTGCTATTATTGAATACTATTGAAGCATCACCGTTGGCTGAAATTGTAACAGCAGCTGCAAAACCTGTCGCAACGGTAGTATTTATAGTGCAGTTATTTTTGTTACTATTATTGCCAATATAACCGTTTGTCCCTTCGTAGTTGAGGGTCTTAAATGTCCAGTTATTGCCACTCTTGCCGAGTTCTAACTGCATTATTTCATTCTCGTTATCCAAGTACATGTTGTTGCTATAGAATACAGCAGACTTTTGCTGGCGAATATTAGATTCTTCGGCATTTGTCATCACCGTCTTTTCAGTGTTACAAGCGATAGTGACGATATCACCTTCGTTAAGGTCGTTTATATCGGTAACCAGCTTATAGAGATATACAGGGCCATTGGGGTCAATGACCTTAAGAGTATATGAAACAGGCTCGGCGGCTTTGTAGTTGTCATTGCCGTCAAACGCGGCTGTGATGGTGGTTGTACCCTCAGCTATGAGTGTGACTGCACCGTTAGCGGCAACCGTAGCAACGGCCTCATTGCTCGAGGTGTAGACAATCTCAGCACCCTCGGGAGCGCCGGTCAGTTCAGGTGCTGTAAACTCCGAGCCAAGAAATGCGGTGTAATCCTCGGCAGGGAACGACAGTGTCACGTCCTCGCGTGTGTCGCCATCCTCAACTTCATAAGTGATTTCGATAGATTCTAAACCTACCTGGTTTTTACTCTCCGAAAATCTGACTTGTACGGCGCTAATATTACTTGCAAGATCCGATTCGATTACAAAATTGGAAGACGAGATATCAGTCTTTTTATAAGTAGTACCATCGGTAGTAGTTTCAAGGCTGAGAGTCTTGGTCTTTGTTGTCCACTGCTTAAAGTTGAACTTAATGTGAGTAACTTGGAGGTTGGCATCAAAAGTAACTCGGGCAGGCCCCGCCTTCATAACAGGGCAATCGGTTATGCTTTGGGTTTGCTTACTACCATCATTAATGGTAACATTGGCTATGCCTTTATAATTCAAGGTATGAGTGTCATAACTACTTTTCCACGAATTGAAATCAGAATGTTCGCCTAATTTGAGCACCTCGGTCTTGGTAGAGGCGAAAGCCATACCGGCCACGATAAGCAGCGAAAGAAAAGAGAGTAATAGTTTTTTCATAAGCTTTTGGTTTATATTTGGTTTATAATTGAATAATCAAACATTGCCAATACGCATAAAACCGCGCATCATTATCACAGCAAAGGTAATACATTTCACATGATTATCCCCCACACCCGCC
>CAMWLW010000046.1 GCA_947175245.1 uncultured Bacteroidales bacterium | reverse complement strand
CCACACTAACAAAGGCAGGCCGATTACAGAACTCAACAGTTCCCGACACTGACGGGTCGGGAACTGTTGTCAGGTATTGTTGTCCAAAATCAGAATTGATTTGGGTAATCACTAATTTTTTATTACCTTTGGGCTGAAAATGTACCGTGCCGCGACTAATGCTGCCGAGAAATTACAGCTGTCGGTTGAACTTTAGCATCTTCAATTATGTTTTATAGTCAAAGAATCAAAAACAACTATTAAACTTATTTATTTATGGAGACTGACGATAAAAGAAAAAGCGTGATACCGCGCGGAGCATTGCTCGCAATGGGCATTTTCATGGTATTGGTATATTTGTCTATGGGTGTACTGTTCTTTATCAACCTGTTCGGATGGGCGTCTTATGCACAGCCCTGGCCCACACTCAACTACATTTGTGGTGCTGTCCTGGTACTGTATGGCATTTACAGGGGCTACCGGTTGGTTAAAGGCATCGGCACCCCGGTATGATAACCATTAAAAAACATAAACACGATAGTTACAACCCGAGATATAAAATGAATTTTACAGTCAAGACATTGGCGACAGCGGTCATAACGTTAGGTATGACCGCTTGTTCGCAAAATAGCGGTACAACGACAGGTGCCCGACCGGCATCGCGCATAGCCAACTCTACCAACATTGCGGTGATGGCATGTGATGCGTCGTTTGAGAACGTGATGGAACAGGAGATTGCCGTCTTTGAGTTTGTCAACCCTCAGAGCACGGTGCTGTCGATGTATCTCGACGAGGCCGCCTGTATCGACTCGATTGTCAAGGGCCGCGCCCAGCTGGCCGTGACTACACGCGAGCTGAGCCAGTCTGAGACGGCGTTCATGAAGCAGGCCGGCCGTGCGCCTCACACCACGCGCATCGCAGTCGACGCCGTAGCCTTGATTGTAAATAAGGATAATCCACTCAACGAGTTGACTATGAGCGAGCTCGTTGATATCCTTGACGGTAAGTTCAAGACCTGGAACGAAATAAGGCCGAGCAAGCTGGGCGACATCAACGTGGTGTTTGACCATCAGGGCTCGAGCACGGTGCGCTACATGCGCGACTCGCTGCTCGACGGCCGCATGATTGACGCCAAGGTTTTTGCCCAGGGTGACAATAAAGCGGTTTTCGAGGCCGTTAAGAAAAATAAGGATGCACTTGGCGTGATAGGTGTGAGCTGGATCGCCTCAGACATGAACGGGGCCGTCCTCACCCCCGAGGAACGTGCTCAGGCACTTGACAGCGAAGACATTACCGATATGGGCTTCAGCAACGACATCAAAGTACTGAGAGTCAGACGCGATGACAGTGTCGACTCATACCAGCCCTATCAGGCCTACATTCTCGAAGGCAAGTACCCCCTGTACCGTTCGGTCTACATGATCAACACCGGCTACTCGGGCACAGCGGCCAAGAGTTTCTATGTGTTCGTGACAGGATGGCGCGGCCAGAAACTCATACTGGGCACGGGAGCGCTGCCAAGCACTATGCGTCCGCGCATAGTGACACTTAACTGATTATTACTCACTAAAATATAAAACATAACGATAAACCATCATGAAATTTAAAATTTTGTCTCTTGCCTTTTTAGGCGCTGCTCTCGGCCTTCAGGCCCAGCAGGGCTACTATGACGGCGTCGAGTACTACCGTGCCGACCAGCCCGAAGAAGCCGCAATCATTCTCAACAAAACAATCAATGACCCCGGCACCAACAAGGCCGAGGCCTACTATTATCTCGGCCAGATTCAGCTCAAGGCAGGTAACACAGCCGAGGCCAAAAAGAATTTCGAAGCCGGCATCGCCGCCGACCCCACCAACGGCTACAACTATGTTGGTCTCGGCGCGCTCGACCTGAAACAGGGCAAGAAACAAACTGCCGAAACTCACTTCAAGAACGCCAAGTCACTCGCTAAGAAAGACGCCGACCTCATCACCGAGATCGCACGTATATATTTCAACACCGACCCCGTAGGCTTTGCCAAAGAAATAGACAAGACCATCGCCGATGCCAAGAAAGCCGACAAGCAGAGCCCCGCTCCCTACATCCTGGAGGCCGACATGATCGCCAAAGAGGACGTGGGCAAGGCCGCACAGTACTATGACATGGCCCAGAACTTTGACACCGACAACACTCACCCCGAGGCTTACGTGAAATATGCCCGTAAATATTTCCCCGTTAACCCTAAATTTTCGATTGACAAGCTCAAGGAGCTGCTCCAGAAACGTCCCGGCTCGGCTCTCGCCCAGCGCGAGCTCGCCGAGAAATACTATGCCAACAACCAGCTCACAATGGCAGCCGAGCAGTATGGCAAGTACATCCAGAATCCCAACCACTTCGCTAAAGACGAGCAGCGCTATGTAGGTCTGCTCTACTTCGGCAAGAAGTACCAGGAGTCGTATGACCTCGCACGCAAACTGCTGTCAGAGGATCCCGACAATATCTACATGCAGCGCATGCAGTTCCTCAACAAAGTGGCTCTCGAGCAGTACGCCGATGCGTTGGCTCACGCCGATGTATTCTTTGCCAACCCCAAAGGCGGCTTCGTAGCCAATGACTACACCAACTATGCCACCGCCCTGCAGGGTGTGGGTCAGGACAGCCTCGCTATAATACAGTATAACAAAGCTCTTGAGCTTGCTCCCGATAAAGCCGACCTGTACAAAGACCTCAGCGCCGCCTACTCGAGCGCCAAGAAGTATAATGAGGCTGCCGCCGCCTTCCAGAAGTTCATCGACAAGGGCGACTACAGCACCAACGACCTCTTTATGCTCGCGCGCCGCTATCAGAACGCAGCGATGTCAGACACCGTGCCCGAGACAAAATCAGGCTCTATCAACAAAGGTCTCGAGGTAATCGAGGTAGTGATGCAGCGTGTTCCCGACAATGCACGTATCGCCCAGACCCGCGCCATCCTCATCTTCCTGAAGAACAACAGCGAGGACACCGACGAGGTATATGACGCATTCAAACTGGTTGTCGACATCCTCGACAAGAACCCCGAGAATGCCAAGACCCAGCAGTCAATCTACACCCAGGCCCTCAACCGTCTCGGCAACCACGCCCTCATCAAAGACGACAAGGAGGGTGCCAAGAAACACTTCGGCCGCATGCTCGAATTCAACCCCGACAACACCGCACTCCGCGATTATCTCAAGAACATGAAATAATCACGACACACCGTTAAGAATAACGCGGCCTGTAAACTGCACGATGTAGTTTACAGGCCGCGTTATTTTTACACTGATGTAGCCGGCAAAAGCAATAAAGTTCGTAAATTTGCAACTTGAAACTTGCATACAACAGGATGAATAACGACACTATACACGACCTGTGGGACCGCGAACACCTGTGGCACCCCTACACATCGACCATTGAACCGCTGCCATGCTATAAAGTTGACCGCGCCGAGCGCAACTACATATATCTTAGCGACGGCACACGCCTCATCGACGGCATGTCGTCATGGTGGTGTGTGATTCACGGTTACAATCACCCGGTGATAAACGAGGCTGCCAAGGCTCAGATAGACCGCATGTCGCACGTGATGTTCGGAGGTCTCACTCACGACCCTGCCATCGAGCTTGGTAAAGCGCTACTTGAGGTAGCGCCTCACGGAATGAACAACATCTTCTATGCCGACTCGGGTTCGGTGGCCGTCGAGGTCGCCATGAAAATGGCAGTACAATATGCCATATCCCGCTCGGGCGACCACAACCGCACCGACTTCGTCACCATACGCTCGGGCTATCACGGTGACACCTGGAACGCCATGAGCGTCTGCGACCCCGTCACAGGCATGCACGGTGCCTTTGGCCGTGCGCTCCCCATCCGTTTTTTCGCTCCTCAGCCCCGATGCCGTTTCGGCGGCGAGTGGGACGATGCCGACTTCGAGCCGATGAGACAACTGGTCGAGGAGCACAAAGATACGCTCGCCGCTGTCATTCTCGAGCCTGTAGTGCAGGGAGCCGGCGGTATGTGGTTCTATCATCCCGAGTACCTCAACCGTCTCAGGGAGTTGTGTGACCGTCACGGCATACTGCTCATATTCGACGAGATTGCGACCGGCTTCTGGCGCACAGGTAAGATGTGGGCGACTGAACACACCGACGTGGTGCCCGACATTATGTGCATAGGCAAAGGTCTCACAGCCGGCTACATGACGATGAGCGCTGTGATGACCACACGCGAGGTGGCCGACACAATCTCGCGCGGCGAGACCGGCGTGCTGATGCACGGCCCCACATTCATGGCCAACCCGCTCGCATGTGCCGTGGCACTTGCATCCCTCCGTCTGCTCGGCGAGAGCGACATAGCGGCCCGCGTGGCTCACATGGCCGAGGTGATGAAGCGTGAGCTCGCACCGGCAGCCGATCACCCGTCGGTAGCCGACGTGCGTGTGCTCGGCTCGATAGGCGTCGTCCAGACGCGTGAGCCTGTCAACGTAGGCGAGTTCCAGAAGGAGTGTGTGCGCCGCGGCGTGTGGATAAGGCCGTTCGGCACCAACGTCTACATCATGCCACCCTACGTCACGAGCGACGATGATCTCGTGTACCTGTGCCGACAACTTATCGAAATGCTGCCGCGATGAATCACCATGAACTTATCGAAGATATAAAGCGCCGTGGCAACTTCCGCACCATCCCGGCCGACCGTACCGACAGCGACATCCTCGACTTCTCGACCAACGACTATCTGGGTCTGGCCGGACGCGATGACCTGCGGCACGCTTTCATGTCGGGCGACTCTGCCCTCAACGCGCTGCTCACATCGTCGGCCTCGCGCTTGCTGGCAGCCACCCAAAGTGCCTATCACGAACTCGAGCAGACACTCGAATCGCTCTACGGGCGCACGGCACTTATGTTCAACAGCGGCTATCATGCCAACTCGGGCCTTATACCGGCGCTGTGTGACAAAGACACCCTGATATTGGCCGACAAACTGGTGCACGCGAGCATCATCGACGGCATCATGCTCAGCAAATGCTCGTGGCAACGGTTCCGTCACAATGACATCACTCACCTCGGGCGTATTCTCGACAAGGAGCGCCCCGACGGTCACAATACATTAATTATAATAGAGAGCATCTACTCGATGGACGGGGACTCGGCCCCGATAGAGGAGCTGATTGAGTTCAAGCGCCGCTACCCGGGCGTGATGCTGTACATCGACGAGGCCCACGCCCTGGGCGTAGTCGGTGACCGTGGTCTCGGACTCGCGGCTTCGAGCTCCGATCCCGATGCGTTTGATATAATCGTGGGGACACTCGGTAAAGCCGCTGCTTCGATGGGCGCGTTCGCTGTCATGTCGCCCACCCTGCGCGACGTCGCCGTGAACCGCTGCCGGTCGCTCATATTTTCGACCGCATTGCCACCGCTTAACGCCGCGTGGTCGACTGTAATGTTGAAACAAATTGTTGAGATGGATGCCGAGCGCGCACATCTTGCCGACCTCGCGCAGCACTTGGCCGACGGATTAGCTGAAATTACGGGGAAAATCTACACACCGAGTCACATTCAGCCTGTGATTGTAGGCGACGCCCGCCTGGCAGTAGAATTGTCGGCTAAGCTATCAGACGAAGGTATCAAGGTTCTGCCGATACGCACGCCCACCGTACCCCCCGGCACCGAGCGTCTGCGCATAAGCCTCAGTGCGTCGATGACCCACGACGATATTGACCGCCTGCTCTCAGCCCTAAACCAACAAATTGGCCGATGAGAATTGTATTTACACAACACGATGGCAATAGCCGCCTGCTGCTTATCATGGCCGGCTGGGGCATGACCGAGGCTCCGTTCCGGCACATCACAATGTCAGGCTATGACATTGCAGTGGCCTACGACTACACCGATGAGGTGTTTGACCGCGACGCCCTGGCCGGGTACCGCGAGATCGTGGCCGTGGCATGGTCAATGGGCGTCATGGAAGCCGAGCGCATTTTACCACAGGAAGAGCTACCTGTCACACTGACGATTGCCATCAACGGAACACCCCGACCTGTGTCAGACTCCGAGGGTATTCCTGTCAATATATTCCGGGGTACACTCGACAACCTGTCCAAAGCCACATTGTCACGCTTCAATCGCCGCATGTGTGGCGGCATGGATACATACAAAAAATTCAACGAGTCCAAGCCCGACCGTTCAATCGAATCGCTTAGAGAAGAATTAAGTCTGCTTGGCCGACGAGCGCTCGACCCAACCCCAGACTATTCACTCGACTGGGACGTGGCAGTTATAGGCCTGGACGATATGATTTTTCCGGCCACCAATCAATTTAACGCATGGTCAAACACCCGTATAATCGCCATTGAGACACCACATTTGCCCGATTTTCAGGCCATAATCAATCGATTGGTCGTTGATAAGCCTCGGGTTGCCAAGCGATTTGGTGACACGCGACTGAGCTATGACATCTCGGCATCAATTCAACTCGATGTCGCCCGAAAACTGGCTCGAAAACTGATAAAAGTTCTTACACCCGAAATCCAAATAAATCGCGCCATTGAGATAGGTGCCGGTGACAGCCGACTGACACGTGAATACATCAACCGTCTCAACATCAATGACCTCGAGCTATGGGATCTCACACTGCCGACTGCACCCCAAGGTGCGACATGTCGCGTGACAACGGTGGCCGACGATGCCGAAGCACGGCTACGCGAACTGCCCGATAACAGTATCAACCTGATAGTGAGCTCGTCGACCCTGCAGTGGTTCAATTCGCCCATCGCTGCCTTGCGCCAAATTCAACGCATACTCACACCGGGAGGCATAGCCGCCATCGCTTTATACACCGAGGGTACATTGGCCCGGCTGGCAGCCACTACAGGAATATCGCTCAATTATGTATCAGAGGCCCTGCTCGCCAACGCTGTTAAACAACCATGCGTAATAGAGTTTATAGAGACCGAGACCCTACGTACCGATTTCGACTCAACACGCAAGTTACTTGAGCACTTGAGGTCAACCGGTGTAGATGGTGTCGGACACGCCCCATCATCGTCATTAAGAAATCTGCTACGCGAGAACTCTCTGCTCTCCCTGCAGTTCAACTCAACCACATTAATTATACGTAAACAATGAAAATCTTTATAAGCGGTATCGACACCGATGCAGGCAAGAGCTACGCCACCGGCCACCTTGCCAACATTCTGACAGCGGAGGGTAATAAAGTCATAACGATGAAGTTCATCCAGACAGGCAATCAAGACTACTCAGAGGACATAGACGTACACCGACGCATCATGGGCATACCGATGCAGGATGTTGACACTGACCACACTACCGCACCCGAGATTTTCTCCTATCCGTGCTCGCCACAGCTCGCCGCGAGCATCGACGGCCGCCCTATCGACCTCGAGAAGATTGACCGCGCCGCCGACCGTCTTGACAGCATGTACGACGTGACGCTCATCGAGGGTGCCGGAGGTCTGATGGTACCGCTTACCGACACTTTCTGGACTATAGACTACCCGGCTACGCGCGACATAGCGGTTGCACTCGTAACCAACGGCCGTCTCGGGTCAATAAGCCACACACTGCTTGCGCTCGAAGCCCTGCGTCAGCGCGGCATCAAGCTCGCATACTTGCTCTATAACACCCATTTTGACAAAGACAAGACGATTGTAGACGACACGCGCGGATTCCTGCAACGCTACCTCACCCGCACAATGCCCGAAGCCCGCTGGATCGACGTCCCCACTCTATAAGAACGCCTCCCCAACGGGCTCACAAAAAGTTGTTATCTATTTATTACTTGATAGCTTTCTTGATGGTGGCAACCACGGCATCGGCCGTAAGACCACTGTCGGCAAGCACTTTGCCTATGTCGTAGCGGTCAAGGAACTCTTTTTTGACACCACGGCACATCACTTTCATGTCACTGTCACCGTAGTAGCGGGCCACTTTCTCGCCGTAACCACCGTCAATCACGCCGTCCTCAAGGGTTATTACGAGCTCATGATCGGCCTTGAGACTATCGAGCAGCTCAGTGTCGATGCCGCTCAGGAAACGGGGATTGATGACAGTTATATCCACGCCCTCGGCCTTGAGTTTGTCAGCAGCCTCGAGGGCAGCTTTCAGGCAAGTACCGGCAGCGATGACAGCCACGCGACTGCCGCAGCACACTACCTCGTTGCGGTTAAGGTCATCATAGTCGGCAGGGAACTCACGGTCACAGCTTGCCATCACACCGGGAACACGCACAGCCACGGGGTGAGACGTCTGACGCACAGCCCAGTCGAGCATAGCCACATACTCTTCTTTACATGTAGGCGCGAGGTAAACCCAGCCGGGTATATTGGCTACAAGGGCGATATCAAACCAACCGAGGTGTGTCACATCGGTCATGCCGGCGACTGAACCGTAGAAGATGTTGAGCACTACAGGGGTATTGTTGATGGCGACATCCTGGCTGAGCTGGTCGTAGGCACGCTGAAGGAACGAGCTGACAACACCGAACACTGGACGACAGCCACCCTTGGCCATACCCGACGCGAGCGCCACAGCTTCCTGCTCGGCAATGCCCACATCGATAAACTGGCGACCGGCCTCACGACGCTTCTCGGGAGTGAAGCCGAGCACACCGGGTGTACCTGCCGTGATGACAGCCACGCGCTTGTCGTTTTTCATCTTATCGAGCATCATGGCCGAGAAAATGTCATCATAACTCTCGCCTCCACCCGATACCATCTCACCTGTCTCGAGATTGAACGGAGCGGCATAGTGGAACTTCTCGCGGTTGGCTTCGGCGGGGGCATAACCATTACCTTTTTGGGTGTTAAGATGCACCACCACGGGACGGTTATAATCCTTGACTTCGCTGAACGCCTTGATGAGCGAGCGCAGGTCGTTGCCATAGCGCACATAGCGGTAGGCGTATCCGAGCGAACGGAAGTAGTTATTATCAGCCGTACCGTCGGTCGAGCGCAACAGGTGAAGGTCGGCATACAGGCCGCCGTGGTTCTCGGCTATAGACATATCGTTATCGTTGACAACGACAATGAAATTGGTACCGAGCGTAGCTCCGTAATCAAGTCCCTCAAATGCCTCGCCGCCGCTAAGCGAGCCGTCACCGATCACAGCGATAATGTTTTCGGTGCCGCCCTGCAGGTCGCGGGCCTTGGCCAGACCGCCGGCCAGGCTGACGGCTGTGGACGTGTGGCCTATCGTGAAGAAATCGTGCTCGCTCTCACCGGGATTGGTGTAGCCCGTGACATCATCATAATGAGCCGGGTCGGTAAACGCAGCGATACGACCGGTCAGCATCTTGTGTACATAGCTCTGGTGTGAGACGTCATATACAATCTTGTCGACAGGCGAGTTAAACACATAGTGCATGGCTATTGTGGCCTCGAGGAAACCGAGATTAGGCCCGGTGTGACCGCCGTGAGTGCTCAGTTTTGTCAACAGCACCGAGCGCAGGCTGTCGGCAAGCTGCTCGAGCTCGTCGATCGACATACCCTTTATATCGGCCGGTGAATGAATTTCAGTTAAATCAATCATAGCAATTATCAAATTCAGTAAAATTAAAATCCGTTCTTGAAGGCACGAAGTGTCTCGACATAGCTGTCAATGTCATGCAGACGCTTCGGAATCTTGATTGACTGCGGGCAGTGAGGCAGACACTCGCCGCAGCCTGTGCAATGCGACGCCTGACGCAGCTTGGGCACCGAACGGTCATAGCCTATGAGGAATGCACGTCGGGCCTCGGCATAGTTCGGGTCGTTGGCCGACTCGGCGACGTTACCTTCGTTGACACATTTATTATAATGCTTGAATATACCCGGAATGTTCAGTCCATAGGGACACGGCATGCAATATTGACACTCGGTACACGGCACGAGTGGGTAGCGGTCGAGCAGCGCGGCCGTGTGCAGAAGCTGCTCGGTCTCATCGTCGGTACAGGGCTCAAGTGGTGAGTAAGTGCGCACGTTGTCCTGCAGATGCTCCATGTAGGTCATACCGCTCAGGACGGTAAGGATGCCGGGCTGGGTGCCGGCAAATCGGAAAGCCCACGACGCGAGACTATCCTGAGGACGACGCTCCCTGAGCGAGTTGGCAAGATGGTCAGGCAGGTGTGACAGGCGACCGCCGAGCAGGGGCTCCATCACCACAGCGGGTATGTTGCGGCGTTCAAGTTCGCCATACAGGTACTCCGAGCGCTTGGCGTTGCCCTCCTTGTTGTGCCAGTCGACATAGTTGTGCTGAATCTGCACAAAATCCCAATGGGCCTCGCCGGCATCGTGCATGGCCAGCAGGTGGTCGAATACCTCGACATCGCCGTGAAACGAGAAGCCGAGATTACGTATGCGGCCGTTCTCCTTTTGCTGTTGCAGATACTTGAGCACACCGTTGTTGATGAAGCGGTCATTGAGCGTAGGGATGCCGCCGCCACCTACGGCATGCAGAAGCAGATAGTCGACATAGTCGGTGCGCAGTTCTTTGAGCGAGTTCTCAAACATCTTGACCGACTCGGCGTATGGCCATGTCGAGGGCGAGAAGTTAGACAGCTTGGTAGCTATGTAGTAACTGTCGCGCGGATGGCGGCTTAGCGCGATACCGGTCGACTCTTCCGACTTGCCCTGACAATACACGGGCGACGTGTCAAAGTAGTTGACACCGTGCTCGAGCGCATAGTCAACGAGCTCATTGACTGCATCCTGGTCAATCGCACCGCCGCTATTGGGCAGACGCATCATGCCGTAACCCAACAGCGACACGCGGTCGCCGGTGTTATGATTAAGGCGATAGGTCATCTCACCATCGGGGGCGCCGTCTTTAACTGTATCATCGGCGGCTATGGTCATGGCTACCTCGCGCCGGCACCCTGCGAGCGCGGCACCGGCAAGCACGCCGCCAACGCCGAGTTTCTTGAGAAAGTCACGGCGCTCTATTTTCTTTATATTATCGTTATTCATAGCGTGGAGTTTAAATTTCGCGGTGACGGTTGTTTCCTTCAACATATATAGCGGTGAGCGGACGTGCCGGGCACAGGTTCTCACAAGCGCCGCAGCCTATGCACTTCTCAGCGTCGACAGCCGGAATTTTGAGCGACTTGTCATCACCGGGAGTCTTAGGAACCATCGTAATGGCACCCGTAGGACAGTGGCGCGCGCAGTTACCGCACTCGTGGCCGTCGGTATTCACTATGCAGTTGTCGGGAATCCACACTGCGTGACCTATACTGATGGCGCTCTTCTGCTCGGGAGTTATACGGTGAATGGCACCGGCGGGGCACACCTCCGAACAACGCGTACACTCGGGGCGGCAATACCCGCGTTCAAACGACATCACCGGCTGGAACAGGTGAGCGGGCTCGGTCGACGGACGCAGTACATTGTTGGGACACGCGGCCACGCACAGCTGACAGCCCGTACAATGGTGGGCTACATGGTGCAGACTCACAGCACCGGCAGGCACCAACGGTGTCTGACGCTCGGGAATCTTCTTGTCCTGAATGATAGCCAGGCCGCCGTCAACCTTCATCTGGGCGTCGACGGCAGCGGCGGTGGCGGCGGTAGCCGTCACGGTGAGAAAGGCGCGGCGTCCCTCGTTGTCAGGCCCGGCACCGGCAGCCTCGGCCTTGCGTGATGAAGTGGCTCGGCGGTAGGAGATAGCACCGGTCGAACAGCTGCCTATGCAGTCAAAACAGGTCACACAGCGGCTGTAGTCGATTGTGTGGCTCTTGAAGTCGATACATGCCGACTTGCAGTTGCGCGCACACTTGCCGCAGTTGACACATTTGGATGTGTCGATAACCGGTTTGAGCAGCGAGAAACGTGACAGGAAACCTAACACAGTGCCCACCGGGCAGATGGTGTTGCAGTAGGTGCGGCCGTTGCGCCACGCCAGGACAGCAAGCACTATCAGCGTGCCAGCAGCCACTGCAATCGAGACAACGCTCCTTATCCACACGTCGACACTGTAGAACGCATAGCTGTCGTGACTCTCGGCCCAGCCTGCGAGCAGATTGTTGCCCCACAGCCATACAGGCTTCAGCAGATTGGTGACTATGCGGCCGTAGGCGCTGTAGGGCGCTATCAGGCCGAATATTGAGCCCACACCGAGAGCTATGGCTATAACCATGAGCACAAGCATCGTGTAACGCAACACGTTGCGTGCCGGCGAGTAGCTGTAGCGATTGCGGCGTGCCTTACGGCCAAGGGCTGCAAAGCCGTCCTGCATGACACCGAGCGGACATATAACCGAACAGTAGAGGCGACCGAACACCAGTGTCAGCGCCACGAGCAGGACAATGACAACAACATTGCCGGCCAGGAGCGCCGGCAGGAACTGAACCTTGGCCATCCAGCCGAGCCATCGGGCCGCCAGCCCTGTAAAATCAAGGAACAGCAATGTCACCCCGAGCCAGAAGATAATGGCGGCTATCAAGCGAATTTTTTTAAGCATCTTATATGATTAGATTGGTTTACGATTGTACAAATTTAATATTAAATTTACATCCTGCACAAAGTATTAACATTTTTTGTTCAGCATTAACCTATTAATTGACTCAATTTCATTAACTTTGTAGCTTGATTGGCCGGCCGTCGCTCATTTTCGCGGCTTTAGGCCTGATATTTTGCCTTACCCAGACCCTGCTGATGTTATCAATAGAAAAGAAAGATATAATCGAGATGCCGATGGCCGTATTCAGCGGCCGCAGCATCGTAATTGACAATGCCGCCGACGCCAGGCAGGCTACCGCATACCTGTCAAAGCTCGACGTCATAGGCTTTGACACCGAGACCAGGCCCGTGTTCCGCAAGGGCGAATCACACAAAGTAGCGCTCGTGCAGATGTCGACCGACAGCGAGTGTTTCCTGTTCCGCACCAACAAGATGGGGCTCACCGAGCACCTCATCAATCTGCTCGAGAACTCCGATGTCATGAAGGTGGGGCTGTCAACCAAAGACGACTTCCACGGCCTCAACCAGCTGGCACCTTGCAATCCTCGCGGATTTATCGAGTTGCAGCAGTATGTCAAGCGCTTCGATATCGCCGACATGTCGCTGCAGCGCATTTATGCGATCATCTTCGGCGAGCACATATCCAAGGGACAGCGCCTCACCAACTGGGAGGCCCCGACCCTGACCCCCCACCAGATAGGGTACGCGTCGCTCGACGCGTGGGCATGTCTGCGCATCTACCGCACTCTCTCGGGCGGCGAGTTTGACCCCTCGGCATCACCCTACATTCAAAATCCCGATACAACAAAATAAGTACAATCACATAGTTAAATGAATAAGCTCACAACCATATCCCTGGGCCTCGCAGCCCTGATAGTAATCATGTCAACATGCTCCGACAATAAGAAAATCGCATATCCGGCCGCTCCGTCCGACGGCACAGTCGACACATACTTCGACCTCACCGTCAGCGACCCATACCGTCCGCTCGAGAACGACACTGCAGCCGCCACCCTGGCGTGGGTCGAGGCCGAGAACAAGGTCACACGCGACTACCTCGATGCCATCCCCTACCGCGACAAGATTCACCGCCGCCTCACTCAGCTACAGGACTATCCCAAGTATGGCATGCCTTCGCTCGAGCCCGACGGCCGTTATTACTACTACTTCAACGACGGCCTGAAGAACCAGGCTACACTCTACCGCACCGACTCGCTTGACCGTGAAGGCAACGTGTGGCTCGACCCCAACGCCTTGAGCGACGACGGCACCGTGGCACTCAAGGGCATCACATTCTCCAACGACGGCCGCTACATGGCCTATACCATCTCGCGCAGCGGCAGCGACTGGGTCGAGATATTCGTCATGGATACCGAAACCGGCCGACAGCTCACCGACCACATCGAGTGGGCCAAGTTCACCGATGCCGTGTGGTGTGGCGACGGCTTCTACTACAGCGCCTACGATCGCCCCGGCGAGGGCAAGGAGTTCTCTAACGCCAACGAGAACCACCGCATCTATTACCACAAGATAGGCACACCCCAGAGCGATGACATCCTGGCCTACAGCGACCCCGAGAACCCGCTCCACTTCCACTCGGCCTACGTTCCCGACAACGAGAAATACCTCTTTGTGCTCGGCGGCGGTGACGGCTTCGGCAACTCGGTGATGTTCAAGGATATCACCACACCCAACAGCACATGGAAAGTGATGGAGCCGAGCCAGGACATCGAGATCAATATCGTCGACATCATCGGCAACGACATATACTTCGTGACCACCTACGGCGCACCCCGCCGCCGACTCATGAAAGCTCCCCTCGCCAACCCCGTCAAGGCCAACTGGACTACCGTGGTTGACGAACAGGAAGGCGTGCTCACCAACGCCCAGCGCACGGCCGACAAGCTGCTGCTAACCTACGAGCAGGACGCAGCCAACCGCGCTTCAATCCACAATCTCGACGGCACGAAAGTGACCGATATCGACCTGCCCGACTTCTCATCGGTGTCATTCTCTACATCTGAGAAAAACGGCGACATCTTCTACCGCGCCACCTCAATGGCCCTCCCCCCCACGATTTACAGCTACGACGCCGCCACCAACACCTCGACAGTGTTCAAGGCGCCCGAAATCAACGGTTTCAACCCCGACAACTACATCACCGAGCAGATATTCTACACCTCGGCCGACGGCACGCAGATACCGATGTCACTGACCTACCGCCGCGGCCTCGAACGCGACGGCAAGAACCCCGTCTACCTCTACGGTTACGGTGGCTTCAACGTGTCGCTCAACCCGGGCTTCACCCCCAACCGCGTGGTGTGGCTTGAGAACGGCGGCATCTATGCCGAGGCTAACCTGCGCGGCGGCGGCGAGTACGGCGAGGAGTGGCACCAAGCCGGCACCAAGATGCATAAACTCAACGTGTTCAACGACTTCATCTCGGCAGCCGAATACCTCATCAACGAGGGATGGACTTCGCCCGAACACCTCGTTATCGAGGGCGGCAGCAACGGCGGCCTGCTCGTGGGCGCCACCGTCAACATGCGTCCCGACCTGTTCAAGGTAGCCCTGCCCCGCGTCGGCGTGATGGACATGATGCGCTACCACCTGTTCACCATCGGCTGGAACTGGGCCTCAGACTACGGCCGCTCGGACGACTCACCCGAGATGGCAGCTTACCTGCTCGGCTACTCGCCCATGCACAACATCAGCAACGACGGCACCACCTACCCGGCCATACTCGTGACCACCGCCGACCATGACGACCGCGTCGTACCAGCCCACTCATTCAAGTATGCCGCCACCCTGCAGGCAAGCGACACCGGCGATGCGCCCAAACTCATACGCATCGACTCAAAAGCCGGTCACGGCGCCGGCAAGCCCGTCAGCAAGGTAATCGACGAGTGGGCCGACCTCTACTCGTTCACGTTCAAGAACCTCGGCATCACGCCCAAATACTAATCAGCACGTCAACGCCACCAAGTGAAGACTTCACACAGTTACATATTACTGATACTGCTGTTTCTGGCACCCGTACTGCTGACAGGCTGCTTCACAGGCATCGAGAGCACACCACGCATCACGGCCCGTGACGTCAAGCGCCAGCGGGCCACCGTCACCCCCGAGATGACCTACATGGACAGCATCACGGGCAGCCCCGTGGCCGACTGGCAGCCGGGCAAGCGGTTTGTGGTAACTCCGGGCAAAATTTCATTTGCCCTCAGCCCCATAGCCGTCGCCGACGCGCTACAGCCCGGCGATACACTCTACTATGCCGGACGGCGCGCCGTCCCGTCGATGACAGGCACCGACGACACACTGCTGATGCTCACCACCCTCGCCGGCGATACTCTCAGCTACCGCATCGCCACCGAGCCTGCCGCTACCGACACCCTGCGGTCGCTCGAGATACCGTTTCTTATCGAGGGCTCGATCATAGACAGCGCCGACCGCCTACTCACCGGCAACGACTACTATATCACCACCCCCGTGTGGTTCAACGACGCCGACCAGAACATCACGGGCCGCAAACTCGTCAAGGTACATATCACCGGCGTCACGGGCGGCAACGGCAACTATCCGCTCGCCGTCCATTTCACCGACGACAGCGGCATGCGCTCCAAGGTGTTCATGTCGCTCGGCTCGGGGGCACGCGCCACACGCAACTTCGACACCCTCTTCAGCCTCACCGACCCGCGGCGCCGCTTCAAGGATATCAAAGACGACGTGTGGGAGTGCATCACCCTGAGCACGGTCAAGAAAGAGATGACGCGCGAGGAGTGCCGACTGGCACTCGGTAATCCGCGCGAGGTGGTTCACGGCCACTACCTCGAACGCTGGACTTATGACAACGGCGTCAGCCTCATATTCGACGACGGTTACTTACAGCAAATAAGACGATGATGAAACTCACATTCCTGGGCACAGGCACATCGACAGGCATCCCCGTGCTGGGCTGCCACTGTGACGTGTGCCGTTCGACCGACCCACACGACACGCGGCTACGCACATCAGCTCTCGTCACCACCGACACCGGCGGCAAGATACTCATCGACGCCGGGCCCGACCTGCGAGCCCAGCTGCTGCGCCATCACAACGCGCCCATCGACGGCGTCATCATCACCCACAGCCACTATGACCACGTGGGCGGCGTCGACGACCTGCGCACACTCACTTACCCAAACGGCTCGGACATCTACTGCCGTCACGACGTCAACGACGACCTGCACCGCGTGCTGCCTTACTGCTTCAATGACAAGTACTACCCCAACATACCCAAGCTGAGGCTGCACACCATCGCCGAACTCACCCCCTTCGAACTGGCCGGCGTCACCATTCTGCCGCTGCCCGTGATGCACGGCGCGCTCCCCATCCTCGGCTACCGCATCGGCAACCTCGCCTACATCACCGACGCCACCGTCGTGCCCGACGAGAGCATCAACGCGATCAAGGAGATTGACACCCTCGTCATCAACGCCCTGCGTATCGCGCCCAACCCCACCCACATGAACCTCGAGCAGAGTCTGGCTACAATCGAGCGCATCAAGCCACGCCGCGCCTACCTCATCCACATGTCCCACCAGATGGGCTTCGAGGCCGAGGCATCACGGCTGCTACCGCCGGGCGTCAGCTTCGCCCACGACGGCCTCACCATCACCATCGATTAAAAAAAGGAGAACGGGCCAAGCGCTCATTCTCCTTATATATTATATGAATTTGCTCGATTAGTTACTTGTAGAGGTAGCGTTTGATCGAGTGCTTGGGTGTTTTCTCGAACGGCTCGTCGAGCAGCTCTATGCTCTTGATACGGGCATAGGCGGGCAACGCCTTGTTAAGCAACACAACATTTTCATCCATCTGGGCAGTAATCTGCTCGGGCGTGAGTTTCAGACGCTTGACGGTATCCTCGTCAGGCACAACAAGAGCCACAAGAGCGCCCTCACGCTCCACCACGAGCGACTCGCCCACCAAAGGCATGTGGTTGAGCTGTCCCTCGATCTCCTCGGGGTATATATTCTGACCCGACGGGCCCAGTATCATCGTCTTGCTGCGGCCCTTGATGAAGATGAAGCCGTCCTTGTCACGTATGCACATGTCGCCGGTATTCATCCATCCGTCACTGAACACAGCCTCGGTAGCCTCGGGATTTTTATAGTAGCCCTTCATCACGTTGGCACCGCGCACCCACAGCTCGCCGGGAATATGTTCCGGGGCGGGCGAGTCGATGCGCACCTCCATGCGCGACACCGTGACGCCACACGACTTGGCCTTGAAAACGTCGGGCGACGCATAAGCTATGAGCGGCGCACACTCGGTCATGCCATAACCCACCGTGTAGGGGAAGTGAATCTTGCGCAGCAACTTCTCGACCTCGGGCGCGAGAGCCGCACCGCCTATAACAACCATCACGAGATTGCCACCGAAGGCATCGATCATCTTCTCACGTACCTTTTTATATATAGCCCCACGCACACCGGGTATCATCGTCAGCACCTTCATCATCGGCTTGTTGAGCGCCGGCATTATCTTGCCGGTGACAATCTTCTCGATAACCAGCGGCACCGTTATCACAATCTTGGGCTTGACCTTGGCAAAAGCGTCAAGCAGAATCTTGGGCGACGGCACGCGGCCGAGGAACTGAACGTGAGCGCCCTTCAGTATCGGGAATATCAGCTCGACGAGCAGACCGTACATGTGGGCCATCGGCAGCATGCTCAGCATGCCGTCGTCGGGGCCGAGATATGGTATCTCGTCGAGGGCAAACTGAGCGTTGCTCATCAGGTTGCCGTATGTCAGCATCACGCCCTTCGAGAATCCTGTCGAGCCCGATGTGTAGTTAATCAGCATCAGCTCGTCGGGCTTATCGTGGTAATATTTTACATCATCGGGGCCAAACCCGGCGGGATAGGCCGCGTCAAAAATCGACTGAAGATTGCGGCCCGTCTCCCTGAGCTTCTCGTCGCGGCAGTCGAGCAGAGCGAAATTCGACGAGTCAAACACACCCTTGATGGCAGGCATGTCGCCGTGGTCGAGCTCGTGCCATATCTGCTCGTCGACAAACAGCAGCACCGAGTCACTGTGATTTACCAGGTGGTGTATGTTATCGGGCTTGAACTCGTTGAGAATAGGCACGCAGACCGCTCCATAGGTCACAGTCGCAAAGAATGTCAGCGCCCACGTCCGCGAATTGCGGCCGCACAGGGCCACCTTGTCGCCCGGTTTGAGCCCTATGGCCTTGAAATATAAATGAATCTTGGCGATAGACTCTGCCATCTCGCCGTATGTATAGGTACCGCCCGTGAGATCGCTGAGAGCCGGTTTGGCCCAGTGTTCGACAATTGTGCGGGTTATATTTTTATTAAAGCTATGTTCCATAATTTCATAATTAGACTATAACTAAATAACAAATTTAATGCAATTAAGTTAACTTATCAAAACATTTTTAGCACAAACTGTAATTTTTTCGGAATATAATTGTAACTTTGCGTCACAAATCCAACATTAAATAACTATGAATATCAAATCATTAGCATTAGCTTCTCTCTCAGTGGCAGCCATCATCACCGGCTGCTCAAAAAAAGCCGGCAACGCCGGTCAGGAATATCAGCTCGACGTGGTGGTGACCGATCCCGGCGCCGACAACACCTACGCCTACCTCTATGACTTCGACACCAACGAGGTGATTGACAGCGTTATCGTCACCGACGGGCACGCCCTGTTCGACGGCCAAATCGACGGCCCCGCCGTCGTCAACCTCGTTGTTAACGGCAACCGTGTAGGCCGCTTCTTCCTCGAGGGCGGCGCGTCGGTCTACGACAACGGCCACATCACCAGCGAGCTCAACGACAAATACGAGCACTTCGTCGCCGACATACGCGCCGTGAGCGACTCGCTCATGAACGCTATGGACTCGACATGGACCGAGGTCGAGCAGGAAGCCCACTACCTCATGCTCCAGGCCCACATCGACTCGCTCGTCAACAAGCACATCGTCGAGAATATCTCTAACCCCTTAGGCTACTACCTGTTCGTTCAGCAGGCCATGTCGATGGAAGCCGATAAATTTAAAGAGATGCTCGACCTCAACCCCGAGCTCAAGAACTACAAGCGCGTCGGCAAAATCAACGACAACTTCGCTGCCCGCGAGGCCACATCGGCCGGCAAGCACTACACCGACTTTGAAGTCGAGTATAACGGCACCACAACACGTCTCAGCGACTACGTCAAGCCCGGCCAATACACACTCGTCGACTTTTGGGCAAGCTGGTGCGGCCCCTGCAAGCGCGAGATTGAGATAATCAAAGACCTGTATGCCAAGTACAACGGCCGCGGACTCGACGTCGTTGGTGTCGCCGTGTGGGAAGAGCCCGACCAGACCAACGCCTACCTCGCCGAGAATCCCCTGCCCTGGAACATCATCGTTAACGGCCAGCACGGCCCCACCGACATCTATGGCATCAACGGCATCCCCTGCATCATCCTCATCGACCCCGACGGCAACATCGTGGCCCGTGACCTCATGGAAGGCGAGCTCATCAACACCGTTACCACCGCTATGGGCGAGTAATCCCCGGCCACATAAACAAAAACAATGGAGCATTTCCACCGGGATTTGCTCCATTTTTGTTTACCAATATCACAAGTTAAAACACTGACTATCAGTAGAGACGCAAAACGGATGCACAATTCACAAAGCACGATGCACAATTAGGCTAATGTGCCGTGACACAGTAGTGGCGCGATTAATCGCGCCCGCCGGGAATACGGTGTTTTACCGTATCTTGTGCGAAGTGCCGGAGGCACGCGATAGTGGTAAACCCTGGGTGAAGAGGCCCGTAGGGACTCGGAACCCGGGGTATGTCATACCTGTCTACATGAGTCGCGGAGCGACGATGTTATTGACACGACGTGTGATGTATTTTACATTGCATTTATTGCCAATATAGGAAAATGTTTGTAACTTTGTGAGACATAACACCTGCAG
>CAMWLW010000045.1 GCA_947175245.1 uncultured Bacteroidales bacterium | reverse complement strand
TTCATCATTAATTGTGCTGATTTTTAGCCTATGACTAATATGAAATCATATTTTAGACAATTTATTACTATTTTGTATATTTATCATGATTATACATAAATACTAATCATATTCATATAAACAATGAAACATTTTCTCTCTATAATCCTCATTATAATATCCTTGTCAATTGCGGGATGTAATAGTGCAAAACATATAGTAAGTAATCCGGTAGTAGCAGCTTATGATATCACTTACGATATTCATTACCCTAATAAGACTACGACTAAAATTCAACACATAAATTATGCCTACACGGTTAAAGAAGGTGCCCATAACGGTGTTAACTATATAATTGGTACAAATGAAACTGACAATCCTTTGACACTATATAGTTCTACCGCTCCTTACGAAATTCGTTCTATTACCAGCCACGAATACCCAAGAATATTTTATAAGGAGGATGGCCGATATTATGAATCATCGGTTATTGAGATTTCCAAAGAAAAAGCATTTGAATTACATAAACAGGGGCAAAAGATTATTTATCAAAATCAAAAAGGCGATTATAATATTTGGGAGAAATTCTCATACGTTAATCACAATAAAGTTATTTCTTACTATTTATTATTAGATAATATAGCCTCCATCCAAGCCGTTAATTAAAATCAGCATCTCATTAAAATTGCCTCTATCCACTCAATTTTCTCATACATTCTCATATTATCTACATATAAAAAGCAGGAAAAGAGCGATAGCCATTTGTTGTGTATAGGAATATTTCGTAACTTTGCATGGTTTCTCGATAGAAAGTTGATGAAACCGTTTAAACCAGTTATTTAACCAACCTCCTATCGCGTATGCTTCAAGCACGTAAAGCCACCCTTATTCTCGAGGATGGCACCCGATTTGAAGGCCTTTCATTTGGCTACGAGGCCTCGACCGCCGGCGAGGTAGTTTTCAACACCGCCATGACCGGTTATCCCGAGAGCCTCACCGACCCTTCTTATGAAGGTCAGATCTTAGTCACCACCTATCCCATTCTTGGCAACTATGGCGTTCCGCCACGCCGCGAGAAAGACGACGTGAGCGAATTTTACGAGAGCGACCACATACACGCCCGTGCAATCGTGGCACAGGACTACTCGTGGGAACACAGCCACTGGCAGGCCGACCGCTCGCTGAGCCAATGGCTCACCGAGGAAAAGATTCCCGGCATCTACAACATCGACACACGTGCCCTCACCAAACACCTGCGCGAAAAAGGTTCAATGCTTGGCAAGATTGTCATCGAGGGCACCGACGATGTCGACTTCTACAATCCCAACCTCGAGAACCTCGTCGCCAAGACAAGCTGCAAGGACGTCGAGATTCACGGTGACGGCGACAAGACCGTTGTGCTGGTCGACTGCGGCACCAAACACAACATCATACGCTGTCTCACGCGCCGCGGCGTCAAAGTTGTACGCGTACCCTGGGACTACGACTTCATGACCATCCCCTACGACGGCCTCTTCATCTCCAACGGCCCCGGCAACCCCGACATGGCACAGGCCACCATCGCCAACATACGCCGCGCCATCGAGCTCGGCAAGCCCATCTGCGGCATCTGCATGGGCAACCAGTTGCTGTCACTTGCAGCCGGCGCCAAGACCTACAAACTCAAGTACGGTCACCGCAGCCATAACCAGCCCGTGAGGCGCGTAGGTTCAAACGTGTGCTACGTCACCTCCCAGAATCACGGCTACGCAGTCGACCAGACCACCCTGCCCGCCGACTGGGAGCCCCTGTTCATAAACATGAACGACGGCACAAACGAGGGCATACGCCACAAGACCAAGCCCTTCTTCTCGGCACAATTCCACCCCGAGGCATCAAGCGGCCCCAAAGACACCGAATTTATTTTTGACGAGTTCATAGCACTTCTTTAAAACACAGCTCAAGTCATGACAACTCCCATTACCAATCGTAACGAGAACGTTAAGAAAGTATTATTGTTAGGTAGCGGCGCGCTCAAAATCGGCGAGGCCGGCGAGTTCGACTACTCGGGTTCACAAGCCTTGAAGGCTATGAAAGAAGAGGGCATCACCACCGTCCTCATCAACCCCAATATCGCTACCGTCCAGACATCTGACGGATTTGCCGACAAAATCTACTTCCTCCCCGTTACCCCCTACTTCGTTGAGAAAGTAATCCAGAAAGAACAGCCCGACGGCATCCTGCTCGCATTCGGCGGCCAGACAGCTCTCAACTGTGGTGTCGAGCTTTACCGCCACGGTATTCTCAGCAAGTACAATGTCGAGGTACTCGGCACCCCGGTTCAGGCCATCATGGACACCGAGGATCGCGAGCTCTTTGTCAAGAAGCTCGACGAGATTGACGTCAAGACCATCAAGAGCGAGGCAGTCAACTCGGTCGACGATGCACTCATCGCCGCCTCCAAGCTCGGCTACCCCGTCATCGTCCGCGCCGCCTATGCCCTCGGCGGCCTCGGTTCAGGCTTCTGCGATAACGAGCAGGAGCTCGTCACCCTCGTTGAGAAAGCCCTCTCGTTCTCACCCCAGGTGCTTGTCGAGAAATCGCTCAAAGGCTGGAAAGAAGTCGAATATGAGGTAGTACGTGACCGATTTGATAACTGTATCACGGTCTGCAACATGGAGAACTTCGACCCCCTCGGCATCCACACGGGCGAGAGTATCGTTGTAGCTCCCTCACAGACTCTTTCCAACGAAGATTACCACTATCTGCGCAAACTCGCCATCAAGATCATACGCCACGTCGGCATCGTCGGCGAGTGTAACGTACAGTATGCTTTCGACCCCCAGTCGATGGACTACCGCGTCATCGAGGTCAACGCCCGCCTGAGCCGTTCATCGGCTCTCGCATCAAAAGCTACCGGCTACCCCTTGGCATTCGTTGCCGCTAAGCTCGGTCTCGGATACGGACTCTTCGACCTCAAGAACTCAGTCACCAAAGAGACCTCGGCATTCTTCGAGCCCGCCCTCGACTATATCGTCTGCAAGATACCGCGCTGGGATCTCGGCAAATTCCACGGCGTGCGCCGCGAGATTGGCTCATCGATGAAATCGGTCGGCGAGGTAATGGCCATCGGCCGCACGTTTGAAGAGGTTATTCAGAAAGGCCTGCGCATGATAGGTCAGGGCATGCATGGATTTGTAGGCAACAAAGAGCTGCATGTAGCCGACATCGACCACGCCCTCAAAGACCCCACCGACAAGCGCATATTTGTCATCTCACAGGCCATGCAGGCCGGCTACTCGGTCGACCGCATCCACGACCTGACAAAAATCGACAAATGGTTCCTGCACCGTCTGCACAACATCATCGCCACTCGCGACGAACTCTCTACATATAATAATATAGACGAAATCGACACCGAGCTCCTGCGCCTCGCCAAACAGCAAGGCTTCAGCGATTTCCAGATAGCCCGCGCCGTCCTCAAAGACGACATGGACAACGCCGAGGCATGCAACCTCAAGGTACGCGACCGCCGCAAGTCACTTGGCATCGTGCCCGTTGTCAAGCAGATAGACACCCTGGCAGCCGAATATCCGGCCATGACCAACTATCTCTACCTCACCTATAACGGCACAACCAACGACGTCACCTACCTCCACGACCACCGTTCTATTGTCGTTCTCGGCTCAGGCGCCTACCGCATCGGTAGCTCGGTCGAGTTTGACTGGTGCTCGGTCAACGCCCTCATGACGGTCAAGAAAGAAGGCTGGCGCTCGGTCATGATCAACTACAACCCCGAGACCGTGTCGACCGACTATGACATGTGCGACCGCCTGTACTTCGACGAGCTCACATTCGAGCGTGTCATGGATATCCTCGACCTCGAGCAACCCCACGGTACGATACTCTCGGTAGGCGGCCAGATACCCAACAACCTCGCCACACGCCTCGACGAGCAGCACATCAACATACTCGGTACACAGGCCAAGTGGATTGACAATGCCGAGGATCGCCACAAATTCTCGGCAATGCTCGACAACCTCGGCATCGACCAGCCCCGTTGGCGTGAGCTCACCGACATGGCCGACATCTACCGCTTCATCGACGAGGTCGGCTTCCCCGTCCTCGTCCGCCCCAGCTACGTGCTGTCAGGCGCCGCCATGAACGTCTGCTCAAACACCGAGGAGCTCGAGCGATTCCTGAAACTCGCAGCCAACGTATCAAAGAAACACCCCGTCGTTGTCAGCGAGTTCATACAGTTTGCCAAGGAAATCGAGATGGACGCTGTTGCCCAGAATGGTGAGATCAAAGCCTACGCCATCAGCGAGCACATCGAGTTTGCCGGCGTACACTCAGGCGACGCGACAATACAGTTCCCGCCCCAAAAGCTGTACGTCGAGACCATGCGACGCATCAAGAAGGTATCGTCTCAGATTGCCGCCGCCCTGCATATCTCAGGCCCCTTCAACATCCAGTTCCTGGCCAAGGACAACGACATCAAGGTCATTGAGTGTAACCTGCGCGCATCACGCAGCTTCCCGTTCGTATCAAAAGTCCTGAAAATCAACTTCATCGATTTGGCTACACGCATCATGCTCGGCATCCCCGTCGAGCGCCCCGCCAAGAGCGCGTTCGACCTCGACTATGTCGGCATCAAGGCCTCACAGTTCAGCTTCTCACGCCTGCAGGGCGCCGACCCTGTGCTCGGCGTCGACATGTCATCGACCGGCGAGGTAGGCTGTATCGGTGACGACACCAGCGAGGCCATCCTCAAAGCCATGCTCTCGGTCGGCTACCAGATACCCAAGCGCTCGGTACTGCTCAGCACCGGCAGCGCCAAGCAGAAGGCCGACATGCTCGATGCCGCACACCGCCTGCACAACAACGGCTTCACCATCTACGCCACCGGCGGCACCCACCAGTTCCTCAGCGACAACGGCATCCCCTCGATACAGGTTTACTGGCCCAGCCAGCCCGACCGTCACCCACAGGCCATAGACATGCTCCACGACCACATGATCGACCTCGTGGTGAACATACCTAAGAACCTGACATCGACCGAGCTCAGCAACGGCTACAAGATACGCCGCGCCGCCATCGACCTCAACGTGCCCCTGATTACCAACGCCCGCCTGGCCTCGGCATTCATCCGCGCGTTCACCACCCTATCGCTCGACGACATCGAGATTAAATCGTGGGACGAATATTGATATCAATCCCACCCTCACATTAAGAACATACGCCAATGGCACGACACAACACCCTGGGCAAATGGGGAGAGGCTATAGCCGTCGACTTCCTCGTTGCCCGGGGTTTTGCCATCGTAGAGACCAACTGGCACTCGGGTCACTACGAGATCGACATCATCGCCACACGTGGTAACCGCATGGTGTTTGTTGAGGTCAAGACACGCTCCACCGCCGACTACGACCCGCTTGATGCCATAGACAGCCGCAAGAAAAACCGCATCATCCGGTCGGCCGACTGCTATCTTCAGTCCCTGTCCGTCACCTACGAGGCTCAGTATGACATCATCACCATCATAGGCGACCAACACGACTATACCATCGAACACATCCCCGACGCCTTCATCCCCTCGGTAGTCACACGACGCGCACGCCGCTGATACGCACCGTTCCCATACAGTCTGCCATTATGTCATGTTTGATGGCAGACAAACTTTTTGGCATGTTATTTGTTTAACTTATGAATTGAATCGAAAGCCGGTTCAGACACAAACTAAGAATCAAATCATAAAAAGTTAAACATATAAAACTATATTATTATGGGAAAAATTATTGGTATAGACCTTGGAACAACCAACTCATGCGTAGCTGTAGTTGAAGGTAATGATCCTGTTGTTATACCTAACAGCGAGGGTCGCAACACAACCCCCTCGGTTGTAGCATTTGTTGACGGTGGCGAGCGCAAAGTAGGCGACCCCGCCAAACGTCAGGCAATCACCAACCCTAAACGCACCATCTACTCGATCAAGCGCTTCATGGGCGAGAACTACGACCAGGTAGTAAAAGAAATCGAGCGCGTACCTTACAAAGTGGTTCGCAGCAACAATAACACACCCCGCGTCGATATCGACGGCCGCGAATACACCCCCCAGGAAATCTCGGCAATGATTCTTCAGAAAATGAAGAAAACCGCCGAGGACTACCTCGGACAGCCCGTTACCGAAGCCGTCATCACAGTGCCCGCCTACTTTAACGACTCACAGCGTCAGGCAACCAAAGAAGCCGGTGAGATCGCAGGCCTCACAGTGAAACGTATCGTCAACGAGCCCACCGCCGCAGCACTTGCCTACGGTATCGACCGTAAGGACAAAGACATGAAGATTGCCGTCTTCGACCTCGGTGGCGGTACATTCGATATCTCAATCCTCGAGCTCGGTGGCGGCGTATTCGAGGTACTCTCAACCAACGGTGATACCCACCTTGGCGGTGACGACTTCGACCAGGTAATCATCAACTGGCTTGCCGACGAGTTCATGGCCGAGCACAACATCGACCTCCGCAAGGATCCTATGGCACTCCAGCGCCTTAAAGAAGCAGCCGAGAAAGCCAAGATTGAGCTCTCAAGCACCACATCGACCGAGATCAACCTCCCCTATATCATGCCCGTCGACGGCATACCACAGCACCTTGTAAAGACACTTACACGTGCCAAGTTCGAGCAACTCGCCGACAAGCTCATCCAGGCAACCGTAGTTCCCTGCGAGCAGGCACTCAAGGACGCCGGTATCACCGCCAAAGACATTGACGAGGTAATTCTCGTAGGTGGTTCGACACGTATCCCCGCCGTACAGGCAATTGTTGAGAAATTCTTCGGTAAAGCCCCCTCTAAGGGCGTTAACCCCGACGAAGTCGTAGCCGTCGGCGCAGCCATCCAGGGCGCATCACTCAGCGGCAACGAAAACTTCAAGGACGTCGTTCTTCTTGACGTAGTGCCCCTGTCAGTAGGTATAGAGACCCTCGGCGGCGTCATGACCAAACTGATCGAAGCCAACTCGACAATTCCTATCCGCAAGAGCGAGACATTCTCAACCGCAGCCGACAACCAGCCCTCAGTTGAGATTCACGTCCTCCAGGGCGAGCGTCCTATGGCCAAAGACGACAAGACCCTTGGTAAATTCCACCTCGACGGCATCGCACCCGCACCCCGCGGCATACCTCAGATTGAGGTAACCTTCGAGATCGACGCCAACGGCATCCTCAACGTTTCAGCCAAGGATAAAGCCACCGGCAAAGAACAGTCAATCCGTATCGAAGCATCAAGCGGCCTCACCGAAGAAGAAATCAAGCGAATGAAAGACGAGGCAACAGCCAACGCCGCAGCCGACGCCAAAGAGAAAGAGCGCGTCGACAAGCTAAATCAGGCCGACGCCATCATCTTCCAGACCGAGAAACAGCTCAACGAACTCGGCGATAAGATACCTGCCGACAAGAAGAGCGCCATCGAGGCAGCCGTGGCAAAACTGAAAGATGCACACAAATCTCAGAACATCGACGGCATCGATGCCGCCATCAAAGAGATCGAGACCACTTTCGGAGCCGCCCAGCAGGACATCCTCAACGCCCAGGCACAGGCCCAGGCCGGTGCACAGCAGGCAGGCCCCCAGCCCGGCGCTGACGCCCACCACAACGACGGCCCCCAGGACGTCGACTTCGAGGAAGTGAAATAAGGCACATAAACATCAATAACAAAATATGGTGTAACTCGTTGAGTTACACCATATTTTTTATGTTTAAATTTTTCATCCAACCCTTGCTATATTTGGATTTTTGGCTTATCGATTGTAGCATTTGACTTTGAATAAATTACATTGGAAAAGAGGAGAGAGAATGTATTTCTCAACTAAATATATTATTTGTCGTCCTGCTCATCTTCAGCAAAATAATCATCAGCCAAATCTCTGGGTTTGGGTCGACATCTACAACCATGCCCCGAATTCTTGGCGAGCCGTCCGAATAAGCGATGTCGAGCTTTTCCCTCCCGAGCAAACATGGCGCTCGTTCCTTCAGCATCGGCAGAAAAAGACAGGGTGTTGGTAATAGAGATCGTCGATGCAAACTTTTCTACATCCTGATTTGCTCCGATATATGTGAAGATCCAGCCTTTTGCTTTCAATGATTCAACTAGTGATTTGATGGCTTGCCCATTATATTCGCGGGACGCATTCTCATATCCATCCGTGATTATAGTAACAAGAACGACATCATCATCGGCTACACTCTTACTGAGGGCATTCAATGATATTCCCATAGCATCATAAAGAGGTGTGCTGCAAGACGGACAATAGTCTTTATCAGTAATTTCCCTCACTTTGGATACTTCCACTTTGTCATAGACAGTCTTTACTGCATCTGAGTTAAATGATACGAAAGTCACGAAATGTTCCTGTTCCTCATGCTTTTTCTGAGCCGAACGGATAGTTTGTACTGTTTCATTGACACCATCAATTGCTTGTTTCTCGATACTGCTCATTGAGCCGCTCTCATCGAGAATGATTAGATTGAATACTTTTTGTTTCATATTAATAGGGATTAAGTTTTACTTTATAGAGTATAATTCCGCTCAATCCCTATCAGTTGAGAATAAAAAAATTTTTCCAGCTATACTAAATCGCTATTTTTCTGATAGTCGGTCATCCATAGAAAGCAGAAGGCCATTAAGTTGGATGTTATCTTTGAAGTAGGCAGGTATAGCATCATAGCTAAGTCTGGCTCCGATGAGATTACCTACAACGGCTCAGACAGAGTCGCTGTCACCACCATGATTTACGGAACAAATCATGTAAGCCTTGAAATAAGCAATATGGCGAATGACGCTGAAAAGGGCAATTGCCAAAACGCTTGATCATCGATAAAAATAGGTATAGAAAAGCCGCCCCCGGCTATTAAAAGCACGGAGGCGGCAATATTTACTGATTAATCAGTTTTAATAAAGACTGATTACATTTTCAGTTTGTAGCGCAGACCAATCTCAAGACGTGCGTCGGGAGTCCAAACCATCGACTTGTATGCAGAACGGCGTATTGCTAATGCCTGAGGCTCCAAGAATAGGTCAAACATCTTGTTCACACGGAAGTTTGCCTGCAGACCGGTCTCGAGACCATAGGTGCCTTTGTGGGGGCCTGAATATTTGGCTGCACCACCGAATACACCGACCATAACCTGAAGGTCAAAGAAACGATCGGGATTATAGCCGCACATGCTTGTGGTAAGGCTAGCAAGATAGTCAGCATGGAGGGTGTACGAATCCATGCTATTGTTTCCGCTGCCAAATGCGCCATCGATGTTAACACGCCAGCTCGATACAGGGGTGAAACGTTTGCCGATACCGATGAAACCATTACCACCGTTGTCGTAGCCGCCATGCAGATTGCGGAATGCACCACCACCGGCAGTAACAAACCAATGATTGGTTTCCTCCTCGTCATAGGCCTCACGTGAACCCTCGTGATTGTTAGTGAAATCACCGATTGTGTAGCGCAGACCTAAGTCAACTGACAGCAACGGAACACCGGGCTTGTGGTCGATGTACTGGTAGAACGAATTACCGAATCCATAAACCTGAGGATGTACATAGATACCCCAGTTAGATGACAAGCGGAACAAGCCCATGAGACCGGCACGCATACCTAAATGGAATTTATGAGGAACGACATGAGTAACTGCTGCCAAAGTTGGACCAACATTAAGAATCATCTGGAATGTTTCATTAGGACAGTATCCACCAAATGCGTTGTTAAGATTGAGAACATAATCTAAAGAGCCCATAATTAAGTGCTGGTTGAAATGACCACACTCATTTGTATTAGTTCCTGTTGTGTAGTAGCTGTGATCGATGGCGAACTGCAAGCCCGATGTAGACGAGAACATCTTACCACCGAATGCACTTACAAATGAATTCTTGATCTTTGGATCAGTGGTTAACATACCGGCAACACCACCACCAACACCGAAGAACATGTTATCATCGTCCTTCTGATAGAAAGGTGATGAACCTACTGCACGATAACGACCGGTGAGAACTTTATATCCGATACCTACGTTCAGAGCCAAATTAGCGTGGAAACGGTTTACTGTTTCGGGTGAGTTATATTTAGCACCGCCCAAAACAGCCAGCTGAGGCTCTACATACAGGTACATCGACGGCTGAACATTGAATCGTGCCTGAAGCGATGTAGAGATACCATAGTTTGTACCCCAGATATCATTATATTTGTTACGTTGCAGCTGAGCACCTAATGTACCGATAAGTTCAAATCGACGCTCAGGGTTGTAACCGCGCATGAGGTTTGTTACATTCAACAAATATTCGGCGTGCAGACCTTTAAACCAGGTATTACCCAGATCCTTGCCAAGAGTGTTCTTACCGGCATCTGCACCAATGCGGATACCATGCACAGGGGTAAACCACGAACCCATACGAATACCTAACGTACCGCCGCCATTTAACTTGCCCGAAAAATTGTTACCGATAAGCACTCCGCCTGCATTGAAGCCGAAGAAGAAGTTCTTGCCGAAACCTTTTTGGTCTTCGGGGAAAGTGGGGTTACCAAGAGGCTTCTGCAGTCTATAATCCATTGCGTTGAAGCCCGAGGTAGTCGCACCGTCGAAATTCGTTTTCTTTTTTTGAGCAGCAGCAGGAGATACTACAGCCGCTGTCATCAGCATGGCAGCAAAAACACGTGCCACCATCTTATGTATATTGATATTACTCATTGGTTTCATTTAAGTTTTGTTCGTCCAACAAATCCAATACGTCGCCGTCGATTTTAGCAACCTCAAGCAGTGAGGGATCCAATTTCAAGGCGTTCTCAAGATATGAATATGCCTCAATAGACTTATCAACTCGGTTAGCGGCTATAGCCTTGATATATTGCTCTACAGCCGAGCCGCCTAGATTCTGAGCCTTATCCCATGCACGCTTGTTCTCCTTGATGGCAAGAAGGAGAAGAACCTCATTCATGGGTGAATCCTCTTCAATTTCCTGAATTACGTCATTGAAGCGACCGTTTTGCGCAGCTGCATAGATAATAGCTTTGTGAGTATCATCAGTATCGGGCAGTGTGCTTATGATTGAATCAGCACGAGCAAACTCCATATTGTTCAGACATGCAGTACCCATGTTAAGACGGGTTGAAACAGGAAGTTTCTTCCACTTTTTAGCGTCAACGAAGAACGGATTCAGAATCTCGATCGGATTCTCATTACGCTCCAACATAATTTCTGAAAGATCAGTAGCAGCTACGACAAAGTCGGGATGAGCGGCCAAAGCGTGACGCAGAGCTGTCTCACGCTCAGCGCCTTTCAGAGGCGAATAGTAGCGATAGAACTGATACTTGCTCAGACCTGCAGGATTAGTCTTATACAGTTCTGCAATTTCCTCATCGGTCAAGGGACGATAGCCCGAAGACACAACGCTATAGTTAACTCTACGCAGACGGGGCAGATATTTCTCTACAATCAAACTCTTGTAGAAAGGAAGTTTGCTCATAGCATACGTGCGGTTCTCACCACCCTGAGTACGGTCAATTACCTGCTGCACTTGATCAGCCTCGCTATTCAGACCGTCAGCACGCAGCATTGAAACGACCTCTTCCCAAGAAGCAACGCTGGCATGTGATGAGATCTCGGCATTTTTACGAAGCTCAGGATTAATGCTGCTCAGCACCTTATCCATAGCCGATTTCATACGAGCCTCAGCCAGTTCCTTATTCACCTCATAGCGACCTTCGGGAGATGCCGAGCCATAAATGGTGAAACTCTTCAGTGTTGAGTTGGGATCCTGTTCGATTTTTCTCAGTTCGGCAATCATGGTGTTCAACTCCTCGGTATTGTTGCCAAGTGACATGTCGAGTTTTGACTTACCAACAGGGAACAACAGGTTGACTTCACCCGAAGCGTCACGCAGCTCCATCTCGGGAGTAGGCAGGAATTTTGACTCATTCATGCCCATCGGAGTCAGATTGTAAGACAGGAAACGCAGGGGGTTAACCGTACCACGTGCAATCTCAAACTGACGGGTATACAGGATGCGATTGTAATCCTCTACCGAAGTCATCACTACACACATATAGTCGTCATTGGGATTATCGAGACGCAGCGAATCATTAATAAAGATTATGCTTTCAGTATTATTGTTCGTAGGCTTCACACGCTCGAAAGTTGTGAGGGTGTCACGTTTTTCATTCCAGTCATACATACGCTCCTGAGTGATGGCATAATGCTTGCCGTCAACAATCACTGGTTTCAGGTACGACAAGTGACGTTTTGTTACATTGTAGATCGCAGGCTGGATAATCATACGAACATCCGAGTCAAGCATTTTCTCAGGTACTTTTACCCTTGTTTTCAGGCGTATTGTGTTACCTTCCAATACCAGATCGGTCGGTTCGGGCTGAATTGTTGCCTCACGACCCTTGGCGACAACGACCACCTCGGCCAGCTCCTTGGTCTCAGGAACAAGTACTACGTCTATCTGGAGACGACCATCTACATCGATAATCAAGTCCTCACACGCAACGTGCGAGAACAACAGTCGTCCGTCTGATTCAAATGTCACATTGTAACGGCCATCATCGTCAGCTACACCGAGCAGGTGATTTGCACCCGCGTCAAAGATAGCTGCACCAACTGCAGGTTCGTCCGAGCCCTTGATGGTGACTTTACCGTGGATGTTGATTGTTCGGCCGAATGCCGATGCTGCGACAAGCACCGTCATGACCGTGGATAGTAAAATTCTTCTAATCATAATGATTGTGCTTGATAATTATTTAAATACATATGCAAATGACACGGCGGCACGAATAGGCACAGGCAACACTTTATTCATGTTCTTCTCTGCCGGCTTATTATCTTCGCCCTTATAGTCATATCCTTTGAACGAGCCTACGCCCACGCCAAGTTCAAACTCAACGTTCCAGTGGCGACCCAACACAAGTGCATAACCATAACTAATACCTGCGGCAATCATATCGCCCGAGATATAGCGGTCCTTGAACATCAACGAGTATGTACCCGCAGTGGTGCTCAATGCCACAAAATGTTTTGCCATCGGACGATTAAACCAGTAACGCAGCTCGGGCTCGATGCGGTAATTCGTGAACTTGTAATTACCCATCGGACGAGTGTCAGGACATCCTGCAAGACCAACCTGCAATGACATCTTTCTACTCAGACGTGCCTCCATCGTGATATTTGGCGACACAGTCAAATACTCCAGCGCATTGGTTTTCAACGCTATACGCTGAGCCGAAGCATCTTGAAAGGAAAAGAGGACGCAGACGAACATAACCGCAAATAGCGCCCTACACATCCATGATGTTTTGGAATAGTGCATAAGATTTAGTGTATAATTAGAAATGTAATGAATATATCTGGTTTTGAAATTTGGACGCAAAAGTACAAAAACTATATGAACAAAACAAAATTTATGCGAAATAAATAAAATGTGTTAATAAAATTCATTCCAAAATATTCCTTAATATTTAGAACATATTAGACTTCAACATTTTAATTATATAACATTTATATAATGTATCGGATGTTAAAGCGGTGCAGAGGCGGCGGGGATAGTAAATGTGAAGCGCAGGCCGCCTGTCGGGACGTTGTCGACGGTGATGCCGCCGCCCATCGCGGTGATGATGCGCTGCACCAGAGGCAGCCCGAGGCCCGAGCCACCGTTCTTGCGTGAGCGGCCCGAGTCTACACGGTAGAAGAGGTCAAACAGGCGGCCGAGGTGCTCGGGGTCAACGCCCGTACCGTTGTCGGCAAACGTGAATACCTGGCGTTCGGCTTCCGTCCCAACCCAGTCGAGGGCTATCGCGGTACCACCCGAGTGGCGGGCGGCATTATAGGTGAGATTGAGGAGCGCATTGATGAGCAGCGACTGGTGGCCTGTAATGAGGCAACCCTCGGGCACATTGTAGCTGAACGTCATGCCGTCGGCGATATGATCCTGAGCCACATCCTCGGCAATACGCGCCGCCACATCATGAAAATCAATCACTGAGCATTGCAAGTCGCCTCCGGTATCCTCGAGCCGCATCACCATGCTGACGTCGGCTACAATACCTGCAAGACGATCGGTGTTCTGTTGTATGCGCGTCAGGAACTTATTGCGCATTTCGGCCGGCATATCGGGGTCATTGATTATCGAGTCTATGTAGCCCTTGACTATGCCAACAGGGGTGTTGAGCTCGTGGCTTATATTCATACATATCTGCCGCTCATGGTGAATTTTCTCCTGCTCGGCATGTATTTTCTCAAGATAGAGGGTCATGAGGTTACGCGACACGTCGCCGAGCTCGTCGTTCGAGAAATTGGCCGGACTGATATCGGCGGGCAGCCGGTCATCAGATATTGCCTCGGCAAAGTCGCTCAGCGCATAAACGTTGCGGCACACGGCCCCGACGCCGAAGAATGCAAGTATCGATGCAAATATACCGAGAGCGATAATTACCACCCACCGCGTGGGGTCGGCGCTCAAAAAGTCCTTGACAACACCTTTATAGGGCAGCGCGGCGAGTGAAATTATCATGCTGTCCGAACTCATCTTTGAGCATATCATGCTCGCGTCGCCGCCCCATTGTATATCACGGGCCGTGTTGCTGTTCTCCTTTATTATCTCAACGAGCCTCTCGTCGGGTTTACCGGCCTCGTCATCAAGCATGATGGTAGCGGCAGGGTTATCGGCCACCATGTTACCGTCACGGTCATACACGGTGATGCGCAACGGGGCGAGCGTGGTATTGTCGGTAAACAGGCGTATGAAGTCGACAGTTGACTGTAGGTCGACACCACGGTCATAGGCATCGATGACAGTGTTATTGACATTAAGCAGGCGGTTATCGAGGTTTTCTTTCTGACGCTGCTTCTCATGTGACACCGAGTATCCGAACGAAATGGCTATAATCACCCACAGCAATCCGACAAGCGGAAAGTACAGCTTCCAGTGTAGCCGCGAGAACCTCAGTCTCCTGTTATTATGTTTGCTTATATTGCCCGACATGAATTATGATTTGTATTATATATATTATTAATGTAGGAAACGTCCTGTAATACTCTCAGCGTTGGCGGCAATCTGCCCGGGAGTACCCGACGCCACGATGCTGCCGCCGGCCGCGCCACCGCCCGGCCCCATGTCGATGATGTAGTCGGCGTTGCGTATAATGTCAAGGTCGTGCTCAATAACCAGGACGGTCGCACCACGCGAAATCAGATGCTGGAATACATCGAGCAGCTTGCGCACGTCCAGGGGATGCAGTCCGATCGTTGGTTCGTCGAATACAAAGAGCGTGTCGCTCTGCTCGCGCCCCATCTCGGTAGCGAGCTTGAGCCGCTGAGCCTCGCCTCCCGACAGGCTCGGAGTCGCCTCACCGAGGGTCAGATATCCGAGCCCCAGGTCGTCGAGAGTCTTGAGCCGCGATGTCACTGTACGGTGGTTGCCACACTCCTCGATGGCCTGCTCCACGTCATCGTCCATGAGCCGGGGCAGCGACACACTGTGTCCGGCCGGCGTAGGTATGTGTATTGACCATGCCGCGTTGCTGTAGCGCGAGCCCTTGCACTCAGGACACGGTATATCGACATCAGGCAGGAACTGCACGTCGAGACTCACCGTACCCGTACCGTCACATACCGGACAGCGTAGGCTACCGGTATTGTAGGAGAACTCCCCGGCTTTATAGCCAAGCGCCTTTGCCTCGGCCGTACGGGCATATATCTTGCGCAATTCGTCATGGATGTTGGCATACGTGGCCACGGTCGAACGAACGTTGGCGCCTATAGGTGTCGAGTCGATAAGCTTGACGTGCTCGATACCGGGAGCCGACACCGACACGACATGTTCAGGCAACGGTGACGAGTCGAGCGTGGCCTGGAGGCCCGGTACGAGGCTGTCAAGCACCATTGTAGTCTTGCCCGAGCCCGACACGCCGGTCACGACCGTGAGACGCCCTTTGGGTATCCTTATTTCAAGGGGCTTGACTGTGTGTATGGCTCGGGTAGTCATATCTATCGAGCCCTCGTCAAACATAGTGTCAATGGGAACAATCGGTCTGACGCGGCGTTCTTCGTGGCCCGACAGGAACAGGCCGATGCGTGACTCAGGGTCTTTCTCCACCTCGGCTACCGTACCATCGGCTATAATCAGTCCGCCATTCGCTCCCGCACCCGGGCCGAGCTCGACAATGCGGTCGGCCTCGCGCAGTATGCGGGTATCGTGGTCAACAAGGACTATCGAGTTGCCGTCATCTATAAGGTCGTGCATCACACCCTTGAGGCCATCGACATTGGCCGGATGCAGTCCGATCGACGGCTCGTCGAGCACATAGAGTATGCCGGTTGTGCGGTTGCGCACAACACGGGCCAGCTGCATGCGCTGTCGCTCGCCAGTAGAGAGTGTCGCCGATGCACGGTCAAGGCTCAGGTAGCCCAGGCCGAGGTCAACGAGACGGCGCGCTGTGAGCAGGAACGCCTCGCCAATACTGCGGGCCATCGGACGCATCTCGTCGGGCAGCGTCGCCGGGACGCCCCTCACCCACTCTATCGCGTCGGTAAGGGTCATGGCGGTAGCCTCGTCGAGACCTATGCCGGCGATGCGCGGCGCCCTGGCGGCGTCAGACAGACGCGTGCCGTGACAGCATGGGCAGACATCGCTCTTCAGGAATTTCTCGACGCGCTTCATGCCCTTCTCGTCGGTTACCTTGGCGAGCGCGTTCTCGACCGTATAGACAGCATTGTAGTATGTGAAATCGAGCTCACCGGCAGTGTCGCTCTTCTTGGCTTTGTAAAGTATGGTTTTCTTGACAGCAGGGCCGTTGAACACTATGTCGCGCTCCTCGGGGGTGAGTTGATTGAATGGCACGTCGGTGCGCACGCCCATAGCGCGGCACACGTCGGTCATTAGCGACCACATCAGCGTACGCCACGGCATCACGGCGCCGTCATCAATCGAGATTGTCTCGTCGGGTACAAGTGTGGAACGGTCGACGGTCATCACCATACCGGTGCCGCTGCACTCGTGACACGCACCGGTGCTGTTAAACGCCAGCTCCTCGGCGCCCGGGCCATAAAACCGCGCGCCGCAGTTGTCACACACCAGCTCTTTCTCGGCGGCGACATCGAGCGTCGGCGCGTGGTAGTGACCGCATGTAGGGCAACGGTGGCTGGCGAGACGCGAAAACATGAGCCTGAGACTATTGAGCAACTCGGTGCCTGTCCCGAAGGTGCTGCGCACACCCGGCACACCCGGACGCTGATGCAGTGCCACGGCGGCTGGCACATAGCGTATGTCGTCGACATCGGCGCGCGGTGCCTGCGATATGCGCCGGCGCGTATAGGTCGACAGCGCCTCGAGATAGCGGCGCGAGCCCTCGGCATACAGCACCCCCAGGGCAAGTGACGATTTGCCCGAGCCCGACACGCCGGCTATGCCGGTTATCTTCCCGAGCGGAATATCGACATTGATATTGCGTAGGTTGTGTACCCTGGCTCCGCGTATTTCGATGCTATCGTGCTCCATGTGACGGTTATTTTATGAGTATTGACCTGAGCCAGTCGGCAACCTGTACCGACGTCTCGGGAGTTGTCTGCGAGAAACCGTGATCCTCGCCGGTGATAAGTCGGAGAGTGCTTTTCCTGATTACGTCACGGTAGCGCTCGGCATAAGTGTATGGCACAATGCGGTCGTATGTACCCTGTATTATCAGCGCCGGGCCTTTGTATCGGGCCGATGTCTCATAGATAGGCAGCGTGATGGCACTCTTGATGTAATCCTTGCCCAGCAGCAGGGGGCCCGACTCGGGCGAGAACGGCAGGCGTATGTACTCGTCGTTAAAGTTCCATGGGTCGTAGAACGCGCCCATAGTGTTGCCCTTGAGTGCGTCGTCACGAAGCACGGCGGCCGGAGCGAGAAGCACCTCGGCCTTGACAATCTTCTTGCCCAACTCGCCGCTCGTCATCCCGACAACCACGCCACCCTGCGAGTGTCCCACGAGAGCAATATCCTTAGCCCACGGCTGCTGTTCGGCCCATGCTATCACAGCCTTGAGATCGGCTATCTCGTTAAGGACGGTCATGTTCTTGAACTCGCCGTCACTGTTGCCGTGACCGTTGAAATCAAACCTCACCGTCGCCATGCCGCGCTCGAGCAGGTTCTGAGACAGACACTGCATTAGCCACGCGTTGCAGTTGCCGCTGAAACCATGACATAGAATCACGACCGGCACACGGCGTGTTGTGTCGGCCGGCCGGTCGACAATGGTGTACAGGCGGCCCACCGAGCCGTCGATATAGAGTGTGTCAGACACGTTGGCGGCGCGTGCCGTAAACAACGCGGTAAAAGCCAACAGCGCGGTGATAACGAATTGCTTTGTTGAGTTCATAAAGTAGGCAGAGTTTTATGGTTGAAATCTGACGAGAAATGTCTCAAATGACTGATGCAAAAGTACTCAAAAATATTTATTCGGCCAACATGATAATTTTTGCCGTGCCCGGTGAACAATTACCGCCCTCCCGACGTTTAATTGTTGAAATCTACGCTGAAAAAAAATAGTTATTAACCCTAAAAATCTCAAGACTATGGACAAATACGTATGTGAAGTATGTGACTGGGTATATGACCCCGCAGTAGGTGACCCCGAACACGGCATCGAGCCCGGTGTTGCATTTGACGATCTGCCCGACGACTGGGTATGCCCCCTGTGTGGTGTTGGCAAGGAACAGTTCGCAAAAGTCGATTGACCCCAATATTCAACAAGCCCCGTCGGTCTCATACATGACTCACGGGGCAATTTTATATCTGATGACTATGGAATATATTAAAGAAACCGACCGCATCTATGCGACCGACCCCACGGGCAAATTACTGGCCGAGGTGACATTCCCGACAAAGAACGGCATCTCGACAATCAATCACACCTTTGTCGACAGCTCCCTGCGAGGCCAAGGCATAGCCGGAGAGCTGGTAAAACTCGCGGCCGACCAAATCATGGCCGCCGGCAACCATATCAAAGCCACCTGCCCATACGCCGTCACCTGGTTTCAACACCACCCCGAGTACCCTGTCACCACAACTCGAGGATAACGTCCCTTTTATTTCACGATTTGCACTTGCCGACGGGGGGCTCGGTGAGGTCGATGCGCACTACGGTCGTGCGGCCGAGGCTGCGTTCAATCGCCTCGTCAAAGTGATCCATATAGGCAGGGAGAAATCGGCTGCACAGCAGCCTGAGCGCTTCGACTTTCTCTGAGTCGTCGTCGACTATTGTGGCCGTGCCGAGTGCTACAGCCGAGCGGTAATGCTCGGTGAAGTTGTTCTTGTCTTCTTCAAAACGCGGAGCACACTTGCTCACGGCCGAGAGACTGACCGTGGGCGTTGCCCTGATGCAATCGATTTTCTCGCCCTCACCGGCACAATGAAAGTAAAATGTCGTATCATCTTTTCTCACCAGCGACAGCGGCAACCCGTAGGGCGTACCGTCAGGCCGCACCATGCTCACGGTGACGTATGGCGCCTTGTCGAACACCTCAAGTGCCCAATCGGCCTCGCGCCTACGCGCCGACTTCCTCATCTCTCTCATAACAATTTTAGCATTTCAACATGCACTACTGAGCTATGCTCCTACAACTTGCAGTATAGACTGCCCCAGCACACTTTCGATAGTAGAGACAGTATCAATGGTAAAGTTATGTGTACCTCTCATCCATTTACTTATTTCCGACTCTTTTTTACCAAGCATGACAGCAAGATCTTTTTGCTTTAGGCCACGCTCTTCAAGTATTGCATGTATTCGGTCAACAATCATAAAAGAGAGATTGACTTTAGCTCTTACATCGGGTGAAACTTTAGCCCGACGTACATCTATAATACTACTTCTTTTCATTTCGGGTAAAATTTAAGTTTCCAATCAGTTCCTTATCAACTATATAAAGTGTGCCATTAGATATTCGAGAGGCAATAAACCGGCTGGTATCAACAAGTAATTCGACATATTCATAATCACTCATTCTTAACTTATAAATTAACTGTTCAAAATTAGGTATTAATTTTATATATAACAAATAAATTAACTCAAAAGTTAAGGCAAACTGATTTTAACGAAGGTGCAGAGTGGTGTTATAGGTTTGCTTGCAGGCTCCATAAGTTTTGATTTGCAGAGGCGATCCCAAATCCCGTCTTACTCAGATTCTCGGTATCGGTAAATAACGTACTTCAGGATCAATTATAATAGGCATATTTTGACAATATATTTGCCAAAATAGTCGAATTTTGTAAAAATCCAAACAATTAAACTGCCGTTTTTTGTAAAAATCCAAACAATTAGAACCTCCATAGGGATTTTTCACCGCGCAATACGGGACTTCAAAAGCATCCCCAACTTGAAAAAAACAACACCCCAAAAGTCTGACACAAAACTTTTGGGGTGTAAATCACCTTAAAATATCCGATATCATCGTTTAAAAGTGTACACTTTGTTTGGTGTAAAAGGATTGTATAACTCAACCTCAGTAGAGCTCTTTTTCACCGCAACAAAGTATCCCGAACCAGACAACCCAGCGATCATACTTTTAGCCGGATCTAATTTTAAATATCCATCAGAATACACACCTTCGGGACGACTTGTAGTGACCGATTTATTGTATCCGTCTACATAAACAGAGCGATCAGATACTTCCTCAATATAATAGGTACTATTTGTTTTAACAAATTTAAATGAGATATTATATC
>CAMWLW010000044.1 GCA_947175245.1 uncultured Bacteroidales bacterium | reverse complement strand
TGCATATTAGAGCGATCTTACACTCATTTCAGCCTACTTTTTGCATATTAGGCCTAAAGTTAAGATAAGCTGTATAAAAAAGCATCGCGGTCGTGGTGACTGCGATGCTTTGTGTAGCGGGACCGAGAATTGAACTCGGGACCTCCGGGTTATGAATCCGACGCTCTAACCAACTGAGCTATCCCGCCGTTTTACGGGTGCAAAGTTAGGTTAAGATTTTCAATTTGGCAAACTTTTACCGCTCTTTTTTCTAAAAAACAGTTTTTGCCTCCTGATTTTTGACGGTCAGACTCTGAATATCAGATATATGCGATTAATATTTAACCGTAATATCAGCTACCGTGGGCATGTGGAAGCTGGCGGCGCTGGGACGTACATATGACTGGCGCTTAACAACCTTGTCGGCCGGATAGCTGAGCAGATAGTCAATCTTGCGGTCAGGCACGGGAGCGGGGAAGGTAACATCGTCGGTGCTGAGTTCGCCGAAGCGGCCGCGCATTGTCTTCCACGCATCGCTGTTGGGCGCATCGTTGAGACCTGTGCCGAGAACAGCCGGGATGCCTGCATCACGCAGGTAACGGGTGATGTACTCGGCCTGGTGGTTGCGGGTTACATCGTTCTCATCGCTCATCGAGGCCGATGCGACATTGAATTTGATAGCACCGCCAAGATCATAGGTGCAGACGATGGCATGACACGGAGTGTTACGGAACTGATTGGGGAGTGTGAGGCTCTTGACTTCGAGAGGAGTGGTGCGCGACATCACGGCGACACCGTTCTTGTCGTTGGCATCGAAGTAGATATACATTTCGCTTACCTCAGCAAGACGGTTAAGCTCGGGAGACTGCTTGACGCCCTGAAGGGTAACGAAGTCGGGATGCTCGGCGCGTATGACAGCTGCGGCAGCATCAAACGACTCGGCGCCCTCGAGATTGAAATCCATCACGCGAACATCCTTTGACGACGGTGTCTCACGCAACAGCTTGATACAGAGCTCGGGGGTATCGGTGGTGATGAAATCTACATCCTGGTCGATGAAGTATTGTGTAATCTCGGGAGTTGACACAGTCCACACGTTGATGGGCATGCCGAGACGCTTAAACTCGGGAATGAAGTCGGTATTTTTATAAAATACATCGTAGTGGAAGTCGGGGCCGGTGCTTCCCATCTCGACGAGTTCCTTGGGGCTCTTGCCGCTGAGGAAGTAGTGAGGTACGCCATATTTGCCAAGCTCGGCATGGGCCGTGGGCGAGAAGGTGATGTAAACCGTACGGTCGGCCAGGCCACGCTCGTTAATCATTTCAATAGCTTTCTTGACACATAGTGCCTCACGCTCGGTGTTTGAATGCCATTTGATTTCAAAAACGAGACCTATGTTAAGGTCTTTTGCAACGTCAAGATATTCCTCTGCAGTACGGATAGGCTCGCCGTTGGCAAGTTTGACATTAGCACGCAGAACGGTTGACGGAGTGTCGGGAATCATGTAGCCATCGACCACGGGGTCGTGGTTGACCATGAGGACGTCATCGCTGGCAATCCAGACGTCAAACTCGGCCATATCGGCACCGATTGAGTCGGCCTTGATGAGTGAACGGAGTGAGTTCTGGGCCGAACCGGCAGTCTTCCAATAACCGCGGTGGGCTACTACCTTCGGACGGGCAGCCTGTGCAAACAATCCTGCAGCAAGGGCAAGAATGGAAACAAATAGTAATTTTTTCATGTGTATGATATAATGTGTAATATAGATTGTACTAACGATAACGCTAAGTTACAAAATAATGCCGACCCCGACAAATATTTTTACCCGGTACGACATAGATTGTTAATTATCTATATGATAGTGAGCAGTATTCAAAGAGGGCGGGCGCGGTGGGGCCACCGGCGTGGTACAGGCCGGGGCGGGCTATGCGATCCCAGCGGGCGAGCGACGGTTGTGCACAATGTGACATGGCGTGGTCGAGAGTTATCCACTGGTGACCGTCGTTGCTCCACATGAATTGAGAGGGGAGCCCGTCGGTTACTCTCATGCCAAGATGGAGGTTTGAAGATGGCAACGCGATATCGGCCAACAGCTGTTCGTTGCCGTCACGCACGAGCCTGAGCTGCAATCGCTCGCCAACACATCCGTAGGCAAGATAGTTGCTGTCATCGCCATACAGGGTGAGCCCCTTGAAACTGCCGTTTTGGTTTGAGACTCCGGCCGTAAGCAAATAGTCGGCATGGGCCGGCTGCAGGCACAGGGCCCGGCCTTCGCGCTCACTCGAGCCTGTGAGCGACAGCCTGCCGCTTTCAAGTGTAGCCATGACATCGGCATAGGGGTAGTTCCAGCTCCATTCGGGCCTTAGCTCTGACGCGCTGAAATCGTCGTGGAAGTCAGCTACAGGTTGCTGAATACAATCATCGAACGGCACAGGCTGCACGAGGCGTGCCGACTCGCCGGTAACGAAATGTGGCCAGCCGTCATCGCCAAACCTCATCTCCTGAAGATGAGGCCGACGACCGAGATTAATGTCACTGCCGGCCGTATAGGCGTGACACAGGTAGTAATACCGGCCGTCGGGTGTCGTGGTCAATGTGCCGTGACCTATCGACTGTATCTCGTCGCCGCCGTGCAGTATAGGGTTGGCATTGTATTTCTCATAGGGACCCATCAGATTTTTTGACCGGGCTACCGACACGGCATAGTCACTGCCGGGGCCGCAGCAGTTTTTAATAGCATAAATGATATAGTAATAGTCATTGTGCCATAACCACTGCGGCCCCTCCATGCCGATATTTTCGTCGTCCCGAAGTAACGAGAACGGCTCGCCGTCGAGTTTCAGTCCGTCGGGCGTCAGGCGACATGCGAGCAACTCGATAGGCCGCTCGTCAAGACCATAGGCTTTCCAACTTATATACAGTTGCCCGTCATCCTCGAGCACAAAAGCGTCAATCGCCTCGGTGCCATGTTCCACGACAGGGCCGTAATCGGTAAATTCGCCCGTCGGTGAATCGGCAACAGCAACACCTATGTAAGAGACGTTTGATTTATTACGGGCTGTGTAATAGACATACACCTTACCATTATGATAAAACAGTTCGGGGGCCCAAAATGATGATTTGGTCCACTCGGGCTGCCTATCGAAGATATGGCCCGTCAGCTGCCAGTTGACCAGGTCACGTGATTTATATACCGGATAGAATGGTGCCCATTCTGACGATGTGCCTGTGGCATAATAGGTATCATCGATGCGTATAACCGAGGGGTCGGCCATATCGCCACGGATAACAGGATTAATGAAATAGCCCGGATGCTGTGCAACGCTTATGGTGCAAAACATTACGGAACACAACAGGGCGATTATGAATTTTTTCATTGTGATTTTACATTAAATTGTGTAAATCGGGTTTCAAATGCCAACAGTTTGTATTTAAGCACATCCAACGGTGTGTAATGCCCCAAGAGTTTAGGGGTTGAGAGCACGCGTGACTGATTGAGGCGCCACTCGGCCGCGCCGGCCGACGGCAACACGCGATGACATGGCACAAGCACTGGAAGCGGATTGCGTCCCACGGCAGTCGCAACAGCCCTGACCGAACGGCACCCTACCCTCTCGGCCAACTCACTGTAACTCATCACCTCGCCTCGAGGTATTGCTGCAATAGCCTTGACAACTGCAAGTTGCAACGCAGAGAGGCCCCGAGGTGCAAGAGACAGGTCAACATCTTCACGCCCCGAGAGGTACAGCCCGACCGACGCCGCAACCGTACTATCGGCACCATCGTGCTCTGATTCTCCGCTACCCCACTCCACCCTGACCACGGTGCCGGCCGGGTCAGTAACGATGACGAGCTGACCGACAGCAGGATGAATGACTCTGGTACCAGAAAGTGGGCCGGGCGTAATATCAACAAACCTGAGCATCGCGGCACGCAGCTGACTACAAGCTGAAGAATGTACTGAATGCCTCGATGATATAGGCGTGGTCGATGACCGATGATGTCTCACGCACTGAGTGCATGGCCCACTGGGCGGCGCCCATGTCAACACCGCGCAACTCGAGCTGTGATGTGAGTATGTTGCCGAGCGTCGAGCCACCGGCCACATCGCTGTGGTTGACAAAATACTGATAGGGGACACCGGCACGCTCGCACACGCTGACAAAGACAGCTGCCGACTCGGCATCGGTCATGTACTTGCAGTTGGCGTTGATTTTGATGACGGGGCCGCCGCCAAGCACGGGATGGTTGGTAGGATCCTGTTTCTCGGGGTAGTTGGGATGTGTGCCGTGGGCGTTGTCGGCCGAGACCATGAACGAGGCGTCGATGGCGCGTACGAGCGTCTCGCCGTCGCCACCGAGGCTACCATTGATACGGCTTAGTATGTTATAGAGTAGCGGCGAGGCGGCTCCCTGCTTGGTGCCGCTGCCTGTCTCCTCGTTGTCGAAGATAGCCATCACACGCGTCATGGGGCACGGCATGTCGGCGGTCTCGGTAATGGCTGTCAAGGCGGCATGAACCATCGACAGGTCGTCGATGCGCCCAGAGGTCATAAACTCGCCGTCGGCGCCTACGCGGCATGCCTTGGTGGTGTCATAGAGCGAGAGGTCACAGTCTATAATGTCGGTCTTGTCGACTCCAAGCTCACGGGCAACGAGATTGAGCACAAAGTCGTTGGCTTTAACCTTATCGTCGAGCATGGCGATGACGGGGAGCATGTCCTTCTGACGCGAGAGAGGATTACCGTCGTTGACCTGACGGTTGTAGTGAATGGCGAGATGGGGAATAGTGAGCACGGGGCGCTCGATGCGCACAAGACGCACGGCGGGATTGAGCGGGTCGTCGCCGCGCAGTACCACCTTACCGGCGATCGAAAGCGGACGGTCGAACCACGTGTAGAGTATCGGACCGCCATAGACCTCGGTGTTGAGCTTGAGGATATTGCCGTCGACAAGCATCTCGGGGTGTGGCTTGATGCGGAAGCCGGGCGAGTCACTGTGCGCCGCAATGATGCGGTAGCCATCGGCCGCACTGCCGTTGCCGGCGATGAACGCTATGATTGCCGTACTGTTTTTGATGACATAGTAGCGGCCGCCGGGCGCTATGTCCCATGCACGGCGCATGTCGAGACGGGTGAAGCCGTTGGCGTCGAGCTCGCGGGCAGCAGTGTCGACTGCCCACACGTTACAGACACTCTTGTCGAGGAAGCGCATCAGCGCGTCGGCCCGACTGTCAATCAGTTTGCTATCAATCATTGCGGTATAGTGGTTTAGGTGGTTATTCTTCAGTGACAACAGGTTCCTGTGGCTCGGTCGCCGCGGCATCGGCCGTCGGCCCGACGATGTCATCGGCAGGCGTCTCGGCGGCTTCAGAGTCATCCTCCTTAGGCGCGGTGAACAGGTCGTCGTGACCCGTAGGGCGGCGCTCGGCATCCCATCTGAAGTCGCGCAGGAACAGTATCGAACGCTTGGCGAGGTAGAGCGGCGTTATCACCTCGGTACTCTGCGGCCACATCTTCAGTTTCTCAATCTGGCCTTTGTCAAAGTCGGCAGCGAGGTAGCTGCTCTCGGCGCTGGCGACCTTGTTGTAGGTCGAGTCGTCTTCCATCGGGTAAAAAATCAGCAGTACGTTGCCGCTGATGTCGAGGTGACGCAGTGTGCGGTTGGCAAGATAGGCCTTGAGCTCGCGGCCCGACATCTGGTTGTAGTAACCCGGCTCAAGCTCCTCGGCCATGAACGCCTGTGACGGTATCTCGACACGGTCGGCGGTCGAGTCGTTCATGTGCACGGCTATGACCGAACCGTTGATCTGGCGGTTGTCGCTCCAAACTATCGGGTCACGGTGCATGTACAGCATCGAGTCTTTCTGAATGAATATCATCGAGTCGCAGACACCCTGCAGGTCGCTGCGGAAGAAGCGCACGTTGGGATAGGCCACGATGTGGTGGGTGGTGTCGGATATCTCGAGCATCGGTGGCAGCAACTCGAGCGTGTCGACCGGCTCAATAACCTCGGCCATCAATGTATCGGCCACGATAGAGTCTGTAACTACCGACGGGACAACAAGCGTATCAACGGCCTCGACTATGGTGTCAGCGACAAGTGTGTCAACAATCAGGCTGTCAACAATCAGACTATCGGCGACCAGACTGTCGGGCTGCTCGAAGAGGTCTACGGTCAAGGCTGACAGGGTGTCGACGGGCTGCGGAATAGGCTCGTAGCGCACAGTGATGACGCGGTAGGCCTCGATGGTGTCGCCGTGGAGCGAGAGAGAGTCGGCCGACGAGTAGTCGACAGCAAGCGCATGACCGGTCACGAACGCGCTGTCGGTCAATTCGTTGTAGAAGCCGTAGTCGCCCAGCAGTTTTGACTTGTTGACGGTATCGTTCAGCTCCATGTGACCCCACGCCTCGCCATAGCCCTGCTTGTTGTCATAGAATAGCGTGTCGCCGGTGATGGTCTTGCCCGTCTTGGTGACGGCGGTTGAACGGCGGTAGAGCAGAGCGACGGTCGACTCGGTGTTGTACTCGCCGCTGTCGGTGTAGATTGTGCCGTCCTTGTTCACGATGGTCGACTCCTGGCTTAGGTCGGCGATGTGGGTGTCGGTGTTGTAGTGCAGATATTGGGTGTAGATGTCGAGCGTGTCGTTGCTCGACAGGCTGTTGAGGTGGACGTTGTTCTTGAAGATGGCGTCCTTGGTGTTGGGGGCGTACTCGCCGTAGATCGACGTCAGGCGGTTGGCCTTGTCGATGAGCTCACCGCCCACCTCGTAGTAGCCGAGCTCGATTGACATGTCGTAGTTGAAGATGTCGGTGCGCAGCTCGACGTCGCGGTTGATGAGACGCACTTTCTTGCCCGGGTCGGCATAGAGGGTGGCTATCTCGGTGCTGTCGATGTACTCGAGCTCGTCGGCATAGACAAAGAGGGTGTCGCCCTGCTCCATCCTCACGTTGCCGTAGGCCCACAGCGAGCCCTGCTGGTCGTAGAAGTGGGCGCTGTCACAGAACATGTACATGTCGCCGCGGCGGAAGCGGACGTCGCCCGTGAGCACCTGGTAGTCGACATCGGCACCGGTCTTGAGCAGGCGGTCGGCACGCTCCAGAAACAGGCGCCCGGCCTGATAGCGGTCGGCGCCGGGGATGACCGGACGCACGGGGTCGTCGCCCGTGGCCGTGAGCCCAACCTGCACCTGGGCGGTGATGGCGAGGACTATGCTTACAGCAATAAAGCACAGGATGCCGCGCAGGCCCCCGTGCTTGTTATCGTGCCGGTTATGGTGATGTCGTGATGTCACCGCGGGTGTTTACTTGCGGGTCTTGATCCAGCCCTGGTGTTGGAATTCACACTCATACCAGCCGTCCTCGACTCGCACGTAGGTGTCCTTGATCTTGTTCTCGATCCACTCCTTGAGTATCTCCTGCTTGCGGCTTGCCTCGTACATATTCTTTATGAGCTGGTAGTCGTCGCTCATGTTGGCCTTGTGGGCTGGTGTGCGTGATGTGAGCTTGACCATAGCCACGATGTCGCGGTCGCGCTTGGGGTCTTTCATGATGAAAGGCTTCGAGATCTCGCCGGGCTGGAGGTCGTTGACGATGATGGCGACTTCCTGGGGCAGCTGGGCCATCTCGAACTGTGTCGTGCCGGTACGATCGTTGATCATGACGCCGCGGTTGTTGCGGGTGTCCTTGTCCTGTGAGATGTAGGGGGCAGCCTCCTCAAATGTGTACTTGGCGTCCTTGAGATCCTGATAGACGGTGTCGTAACGCTCGATGGCCTTGTCAAGGTCGGTCTGAGAGACTTTGGGCTTGATGAGGATGTGGCGCACGTTGACGCGGTCGCCTCGTTTCTCGATGAGCTGAATGATGTGGAAGCCGTACTGTGACTCGACTATCTTCGAGACCTTCTTGGTGTCGTTGAGATTAAAGGCCACGGCCGCGAACTCGGGGTCGAGGGTGGCGCGGCCTGTGAAGCCGAGTTCACCGCCACGGGGTGACGAGCCGGGATCCTCGGAGTACATGATGGCGAGAGTCGAGAACGCTGTCTGGCCGCTGTTGACGCGCTCTGAGTAGTCACGCAGGCGGGCCTTGATGTCCTCGATCTCCTGGCGCGGGATGGTGGGGTTGATCGACACGATCTGCACCTCAACCTGCAGGGGCACGTTGGGGATGCTGTCGGCATCGAGCTGCGAGTAGTAGCGGCGGACGTCGGCCGGCGTGGCCTTGACCGACTTGGTGAGGTTGTCCTGCACCTGGCGTATGCGCTCGCTGTTGCGCACCTGCTCGGTCAGTGTCTCACGTATCTCGGGGAGGGGTTTGCGGAAGTATTCCTCGACTTTCTCCTTTGAGCCGATGCCCTGCAGGAGGTTGTTGATGTAACTCTCGACCTGGCTCTGTACCATAGGTTCGGACACCTCGACAGTGTCGATGTCGGCCTGGTGCAGGAAGAGTTTCTGGACGGCGATCATCTCGGGGATGACACAATAGGGGTCGCCGTTGATTTTGGTGCCCTCATAGAGCATCTGCTGGTATTGCTCCTCGATCTCAGATTTGTAGATAGGTTGGTCGCCTACCATCCAAGCCACTTCCTCGACGATGTTGTCGTTGTTCCTGGCTATGGCCACCGTGGCGACAGTGATGGCGATGACAATGAGTGATAAAACCTTAGATTTCACAGGTATATTGTATAATTGTTGATACTTCGGGTCGAATATTTCACAAAGATACACATTAATCGTCCAATAACCCACTCATTAAGGATTTTTATAACAAATTTTCCACACCCGGGGTACAAAAAAGCGACTCGACCCTAACGAGGGTGGAGTCGCCTGTAGTGGATCTGACCGGTGGCCGCGGATTACTTGCGGATACCGAGCTCTTTCTGGGCAATGATAGCGCGGTAGCGGTTGATGTCCTTCTTGATCAGATAGTCAAGGAGACGACGACGCTTACCTACGAGAGCCTTAAGAGCACGAGCTGTTGTATAATCTTTGTGATTTGACTTGAGGTGCTCAGTCAAATGAGCAATACGGACTGAGAATAATGCTATCTGAGCTTCAGGTGAGCCAGTATCAGTCTTGCCCTTACCGTATTTCTCAAAGATTTCTACTTTTTCTTCAGAGTTCAAGTGCATTGTCTTGTGAAGGTTAAGTGTTAGTAAATAAAATTATATGTGATGTTATGTGCTAAATTGCGGTGCAAAGTTAACAATAATTTTTCAATTGTGAAAATTTATTGCGGTGCAATCAGTCGTCGAGGCGCAGTTTCTCCTTGGCGGGGTTGCGATAGTGTATCTTGCCCTCTATATACTCCTGTGTGGCTATGAGCGTGGGCTTGGGCAGCTTCTCGTAGTAGCGCGAGATCTCGATCTGCTCGCGGTTCTCTGATATCTCCTCGAGGTTGTCGTTAAGCGATGCAAATTCCTGCAGTTTCTTCTCGAGGTCGTGTTTCATCTCCTCGGCAATCTGGTTGGCGCGCTTGGCGATGATGCAGACGGTTTCATAGACGTTACCGGTGTCCTTTGACAACTCGATCATGTCACGGGTCACGGTATTGAGGGGTGCATTGGTCTTCTTGTAGTCCATGATTTACTATGAAATGATTATATATGCTTTGTTATTGTTTGATTTCAATGAGATTTAACGGTCGCTGCTGTCGGTGACATAGCGCGAGGCGATGCGGAAGATGTTGTCGGCCTCATCGCGGTTGGGCCCGTCGGGGAAGTTATTGATGAAGCTGTAATACTCGTCGATGACGTCGCGGAAACGGTCGGTCTTCTTCTCCTGCACCGACAGGTCGGCTATCTGGTAGCGCGACTTGAGTATGAGCATCTCCAGGTCTTCCTTATACTTGCTGTAGGGGTACTCCTTGATGGCGTTGCGGGCCACGATGATGGCGCTCTCGTAGTTGTTGCCCATGTATGTGCCGAGATTGTAATATAACTTGGCGTTCTCGAGCTCCTTGAGCGTGAGTTTGTCCTGAAGCTCGAAGATGGCGTTCTGGGCCAGAGACACGCGCTCGCTGCGGGGGAAGTAGTCGAGGAACGCCTGCAACTCTTCGATAGCCTTGATTGTGGGCGACTGGTCGAGCTGTGTGTCGGGCGAGTCGAGATAGTAGCCGTAGCCGCAGTAAAAGCGTGCCAGCTCGGCATACTTGCCGCGGGGGTAGCGTGTATAGTAGCTGTTGAAGTAGGTCGAGGCCGACTCGTAGTCGTGGTTCTCGTAGTTTGAGAGGCCGAGCAGATAGAGTGCCTCCTCGGCACGCTCGGTACCTTTGAGCACGCCAACGACCTCCTCAAGGAGCGTGGCCGACTGTACATACTTCTTCTCGTCGAACGCGCGCTTGGCGTAGTCGAACTTCTCGTTAGGATCGGTGCTCTTCAATACACGCTGATACTCGCCACATCCGGTAAGCGCCGACATAGCGAGTAAAAGCATGATAGCTATATAGTTAAACTTAGTCATTTACAATATACGTACATTCAAGCTACAAAGGTAAGAAATTTTTCGGATATCACGTGCAGTTTGGGCTGATTTTTTAAACGCGGTTACCGAATGACTATCTTACGGGCCACAGGGGCGGCATTGGGGGCCTCGACCGTGAGGATGTAGGCACCGGGCTGCACACCGGCGGCATCGATTGTAAGCTCGTTACCGGCTGCACCGGCCGAAGCTACGGTCACGCCCTGCATGTTGCATATCGTTGCCGTGAGCGAGGCAGCACCGTCGACCATGATATTGTATGCGCGGTCGCCGGCCGGAGTGATGACGTAGCCCGTGCCGTCGGCCATCACGTTGTCTATCCCGGCGGCATCCTTGCGGCGTATCACCTCCTTGATACCCTCGAGGGCATCCAGGCGTCCGCCACCCCACTGCTTGTTCTTGTTTGACGAACCGGCTATACCGGGCAGACCGCCGATGCTTGTCTCGGGCAAGATTGATGTCTCACGGAGAATATCTACACAATCGCTGACAGTGAGTGTGGGGTCAGCCTCGAGCCACAACGCCATTGTACCCGCCAGATAGGGGCACGACATAGATGTTCCCTGCATGGGGCCCCAATAGGCGGTCATATCGGTTGCGCTGCTGCCGGCAACCGACGCCGAGGTCTCCTGATTGCGGGTTGACGCCGAGAGATTCTTTGTATAGTAGCGACTCAGTGACGATATGATATTCGCACCGGGGGCACACGAAACGGGGAGCTCGACACCCTGGTAGGTGGTGCCGTAGCTTGAGAAAGAGCTGACCTCGTCAACTTTCAGATTGGCAGCCGCCGTGTAGCTGTATGTACCTGCAAATGTAGGCCACGATGTACGGGTTGTATAAGCGCCGACAGCTATAACATTCAAGGCACATGCCATATCACTGATCGAGCCGTCGGTCGAGCCGTCGGTAAAGCCCGACATACGGTTTGACGAGAACTGAGTGTTGGGATATGACGCCAACTTTGAGTAACCGTAGCAATATACCTGCTGTCCCTCCTTACCCGTAATGGTTATGACAACGTTGTTGCCCGATGTCTTGGGCTGGAAGCTACCGTTCATCATGACATGGTAACGGTTGTTGAGGATGTTAACCTCAGACGAGAGAGAGCATGCACCGCTCATCGCATTTGTAAATGCGACATTCGAACAGCTCGCCATCTGGCCGGCTTTATCTACCGTAGCAAGCTCTGTGTACTTACCTGTAGAGGTCGAATACAGGCTGACGGTCACGGTAACAGGCTCAGGCGAGTTAGTCCAGATATCAACACCGGCAAAAATATTGTCAAGTATACATGTCTTGAACTCGGTGTCTTTAGCGGTGAATTTCTTGCCGGCAAATATTTTCTCGGCACCTTCGTTACCTGCCGAGACACAAATTATTGCATCTGATGCCAGGTTAGTGAGTGACTTTTCGAGCGAGCCGCTGCCGTCGTGAGGGCCATCGTTACTGCCAAGTGACAGGTTGACAACTGCAGGCAGACCGGCTTTCTTGGCCTGCTCAATCACATACTGCACACCCTTGACAATATTTGTCTCGGTGAGCACACCGCCGGCCGCAACAATTTTAGAGTCGGTAGCCACGCCGTAATAAGGGATGTCGACAGTGTTGTTACCCGACGACGGCAGTTTGCCTTTATCTTTGTAAGAGCCGGCCATGATACCGAGCACATGCGTACCGTGTGTGGCATCCTCATTATCGGTCGAGAAACGCGCAATGGTAACAGGAGTAGTGGCCGATGTGACCGAACCGTTTGAGGCGAGTTTATAAGCGGCCAGAACCCTGCCGGAAAAATTCGGGTGATTGGGATCAACGCCCTCGTCCATCAGACCGGTAACAACATCCTTACCCGTGTATGATATTGTTGCTCCGTTATATTCAAAGCCGTCCTGAATATCGGTGATCTGACTCGCGGGGCGGGCCTTGTCGAGCATCGGAACGAACTCACGACCGAATTCCACATAGTAAACCTGCTCGTCGGCTGCAAAATCGAGAATCCTGTCGGCCGGTATGGCTGCGATAAACATATTATCGCTTATACTGAGCGTAATTTCAGCGCCATATTGTCCGAGCAGCTCCTGATTCCAGCCATCATTCATTGTGACGATGGCTTCAATAGGCTCGGCTGCGGCGGCACGCGATTTAGCCTCGGCTTTGACTTGTTCAAGCTTGGCGAGGCCGGCAAGGTTGATTTTATTCTGGCCTGTCGCACAAACTGCGGCTAAGAGGGCCAACGGTAGAAGTATTCTTTTCATTACATATTATTTGAGCGTACAAAAATAAATAAAATCACTCAAATAGCATACCAATTAATAGAATTTAAGAGAAATTAATGATAAAATCACTCAACAGGCGAATATTGAGTATATTGGTAAAAAAAGAGCCGCGTCCCACGGGACGCGGCTCTAATCTAATATTTCAGTTTGAGATTAGCGGCTGAATTCCATTGCGGTGTAACCTTCGTATAACATCATACCGGCTGAGAACGAGATAAGAATACCAAAGTCACGATCCTGATCATCGGGAAGCATTTCACCTGACTTCAAGTCAAAATTAAACTTGAAAGTGAATGTACCGGTCGACCAGTAGCTCGTTGAGCTGCAGGGATAAATGAACACTTTACCGACGCCATAGGTGGGATGAGTGAATGTACCGACCTGCTGACCCATCTCGACAGTGAGATAGATAGCCTGCTCCACACCGTCAACAGAGAATGATGCGGCAACGTTATTCTGCGACATCATAGTGCTTGCGGGCTCGGGGAATCCGACGAGCTTAACAGCCTTACCATAATTATCGTCACCCTCGGGGTAGCACTGAATCTGGAAGTCATTCTGATAAACGTTCTGGCCATCGTTTGAGTACATGGCAGCGCTCCAAAGGCCACCGAGACCGGGATAATAGATAGGAATCAGACCCTCGTTATCAACAAGTGTAACCACAGTCGAAGCGTCAGCACCTACCGAAGCACCCTCAACCTTGGCAATCTTTGCCTCGAAAGAACGGTCGTCGTTGATGATGTTATCACCAACGGGGTAGTACTGGAAGCGACCTGTCTTCTCACCGGCGGGAATACGGATGCGCTGTGAGGTCATGATGTAGTTTTTGTCGGCAGTTGCACCGTGCTCGCCATAAGGAGCGAGATCAAGAGTCACATAGATATCACCGTTTGCCTCACCGTCAACATCAACCGTAATATAGTTAAAGGTGGTGTTTGACAGCTGATCCTCAGAGATACGAATCGTTGACTCGGCCATGCTGACGGTAACACCGGCAGCAGTGTTGAGGCCGGCTTTATCATCATCGCTACAAGCGGTGAATGCGAGAGCGCCTAAAGCCAATATAGATAAATGTTTTAATTTCATAATTTTACTTTGTTACTAAGTTAACAAGTGAATTAATAACCGGGGTTCTGCTGACCGGCGAGCTGAGGATTAACATTCATCTCAGACTGGGGAATAGCCCAGACGAAGCGGTAATCATCATCGGCATACTTAACCTGCAGAGCATTGATCGAACGGTTGGCAGCAACAACAGGATTGATGGTGTACTCCTCATCGGCACGGTTAAAGCCCTGTTTCCAACGACGCAGGTCGCTGAGACGGAAGCCCTCGCCCATAAGCTCTTTAGAACGCTCGTTGCGGATGAAGTTGAGAAGAGCGGTACCGGTAAGATTGATCTGTGTGAAATCAGAATCATCATACAAACGAGCCTTTACAAGGTCAGAGATAGCATCCTGAGCAATCGTGGTCTTAGTGTCACCGATAAGAGCGGCAGCCTCAGCAAGAATCAGATACTGTTCGCTCAGACGGAAAGGTTTGGGAGTATTGTCGTACATAGTAGTTGTCTTGTCAAGATCCTCATTACCGGGATACTTCCAGAACACATAGGTCTGAGTTGTTCCGCTCTCGGTGAGAATCGGTGAAGGCTGACCGCCAAGGAACGCATAGAAACGAATGTCGTTGAGATAGCCCTCAGCATCCTCAAATTCTGCGAGGCTGTAGACTGAAGCCTCAGTGGGGATGTAATCACACTGAGAAGGATCAACCCACCAGTAGTTCCAACCCTGACAGGTAGAGAATGCCTGCTGGTCAGAAATCTCGTTTTTATCAACAAAAGGAGCGAAGATGAGCTCGTCAACATTAGCGTCATACCACATGTCGAGGTAGGCATCACCGGCAGCAAGGCTATAATTACTGTTATCAATAACGGCCTGAGCCTTTGTCACAGCTGTCTCATAGTCACCGATAACGAGCGCCATACGAGCCTGAAGTGCCTGCACGGCATAAGACGAAAGGTAGTTAGCACCTGCAGTGCAGAATGCATCACTTACATTAGTCTCATAGTTTGTAAGAGCATTGAGAGCATAATCAAGATCTTCATTGATAAAGTCGATTGAAGCCTTGAGAGAAGAACGTCCGGGATATTTTGAAGATTCACCTGTAGGAGCATAGACCGAAACAAGCTGAAGGCCGAGAGCATTCTCAGCATTCGTAGCAGCCTCGTTGGTATTGGTGAAGTGATCAAGGAGCCAGAAGTAATCCCAGCCACGGGTAAAATGAGCCTCACCAAGATAACGTTCAACCTCGACTGTCTCGTCTGCGTTCAATGAGCCCGAAGCAAGCATGCTCTCACACTGTTCGATAAGGAAGTTTACGTTAGCAATATTTGAATAAAGAGATGCATAGGCACCCGAGAATTCACTGCTTGAAGATGTGAGATAACCGTTGGAAATGTTGCCGCCACGACCACCGTTATTAGCCATGCCGATAAACTGGTCGAGCTGTAACTCGGTATTATAGACCCATGATCCTACTGTGCGACCACGGAGTGCAGAATAAACCGAGAAGTTGCGCAGATTGGTGATATAGTCAAAGTCCAGCTGCTCGGTATCATCGAGAACACCGCGCTGAATTGTATCCATAGAGCACGAGCTGAACAAACCTACGCACCCTAAGAGTAAAATAGATATTTTTTTCATAATTGTAGTCTCGAATTAATTAGAATGAAACTTCAACACCGAATTCAAACTGACGGGTATTGGGGTACATAAGACGCACACCGTTGCCGATATACTCGGGATCCTGACCTGTGAAACCGTCGGCTGTGATAGTCCAGAGGTTACGGCCGGTGAAGTGGAATGTCAGGTCACTGAGGTACATCTTAGAAAGGAGCTTTTGGGGGAAAGTATAGCTAACGGTGAGATTCTTCATACGCATGTAAGAAGAGTTCTCAAGATAGCGGGTATCACCCTGGATGGCCTCAGTAATGGCGGGCATAGTACCGTTGGGATTCTCGGGAGTCCAGGTATCAAGCATCTTCACACTCTGGTTAGCGACAGTGTACGAGAGGTTAGAAGCGAGCTGCTGGTAAGCCCAGTTGTAGATGTACTTATCGGCTGCCCAGGTAAAGTCGGCACGAAGGGCGAGACCTTTCCAGCTTGCATTAAAGCCGAAGCCACCGGTCCAAGAGGGGAGGTAGTTCTTACCAAGGTTAACTGCATTCTCATCGCTGTAAACCTTAGTCTCGTTACCATTCTTATCGAGCCAGATACACTTACCGTCACGAGGGTCGACGCCTACGTATCGAACAGTATTAAGCTGAGCAGAATTCTCACCTACTACGTAAACCATACCATAGTCATCAAGGCGATATTCTTTCTCACCGTTGAAGAGCTCGGTGATCTCGTTCTTGTTGTAGTTGAAGTTAACATTTACACCTACATACCAGTCACGGCTGCGATAGATGTCAGAACCGATAACGAAGTCAACACCCTGGTTGCGCATAGAGCCGATGTTCTTGGGGCCGCTCGACCAACCGGTAGTAACACTATAGGGAAGGTCAAGAATCATATCGTGTGTATCTTTGATATAATAGTCAACACTACCGTACAGGCGGTTATTGAACATGCCGTAATTCACACCAAGGCTAAACTGGCTGATTGTCTCCCAAGTGAGGTCGGGAGTAGACATTGATGCAAGACCAAGTGTAGGCTGACCGTTGTATGTAACCGAACCCGAAGCAAGGGCACCATGCCATGCATAGTTGCCAAGACCCGAATAGTTACCGGCAGTACCGTAATTGGCACGAAGCTGAAGTTTCTCGAGCCAAGTGTAAGGCTGGAGGAACGACTCATTCTTTGCATTCCACATCAGACCTGCTGCCCAGAAGTTAGTCCAGCGATGCTGAGGAGCAAACTTAGAGCAACCGTCACGACGATATGATGCATTCACGTAATATTTCTCAAGGAAGTTGTAGTCGGCAGTCATGAAGTAAGAGTTGACAATATATTCACCAATTGAACGGCTAACATTGTCAATCGAAACCTCAGTACCATTAGTGATGAGAAGCATCGAGTTAGAGGGCTGGCCCGAAGTGCTGACGCCAAATGAGTTTGTACGGTTGATGATTGACTCCTGACCTAACAGGACAGTAAACTCATGGTCACCAATCTGACGGGTGTACTCGGCTGTATTGGTATAAGTAAACTGGCTGAGACGGCCAAAAGACTCACTGGCCAAACGCTCGGTGTACTGGCCCCAAGAAGTAGAACCACCCATGGGAAGTTCGAAGTCCTGAACAGCATTCCAAGCTGTAGATGCGCGACGGTCGTAGGCATAGACATTCTGCTGAGCACGCAGAGTAAGACCCTTAATAGGACGAATTTCTTCATAAATAGAAGCGTTCACAGTCACCTGATTGGTGCTGCCCGAGTTGAGGGCGGCTTCAAAGTTGGCATCACCTACACCATTGTGGGTATATTTGTACCAGATAGCACGATCGCCATACTCGATACCACCATTATCGTTGAATGTATAATAGTAGGGCGAGTCGTAAGGAAGCATGTAGTAAGACTGGAATATGGTACCGTTGGTATAGAAGTTACCTGAAGCAGCTACAGTAGTGTTTGACTGATATTTCTCATAAGCGAAGTTACCCGAGAAACCTACACGCAGCCAGGGCTTGATATCGGCATTGAAGCTGGCACGGACATTCTCGCGACGAAGTGCAGACTTGGCGATAAGGCCGTCACGATCGAGGTGGCCAACCGAGAGGTAGTAGTTAGACTTCTCACCACCGCCCTGAATAGCAGCCTCGAGGTTATATGTACCTGCGTTATCTTTAACGAGTTCTTTCTGCCAATCGGTGTCGATACCATATATATTAATGAGATTGCGAGCCTCATCGCTGATAGCAGTTGCGCCATAGGACGCAGTCATCATATCGCGGAACTGAAGATACTGCTTGGAGTTCATCATCTTGATCTTACTCTGAACAGGTGCCGACCAACCGCCGGTAGCGCGGATGGTAACCTTAGCCTGCTCGCCCATCTTACCGCGTTTTGTGGTAACAACGATAACACCGTTACCTGCACGCGAACCGTAGATAGCGGTTGAGGCAGCATCCTTGAGGACGGTGATATTCTCGATATCGTTAGGATTAAGAGCAGTAAATACAGACGATGTAACAGGCGATCCATCAAGAATATAAAGAGGATCTGAATCAAATTGCAGCGAGCTATAACCGCGAATGTTCACGTTACCGGGAGCAGCAGCGGGCTCACCTGTATTAGAGAAGATGCCGAGACCGGCAACCTTACCCTGAAGAGCGTCGACGAAGTTGGTCGAGGCAGTGTTCTCGAGCTGAGCGGCACCGACAACCGAAGCGGCACCAACGAAAGAGCCGAGCTTCTTGGCCGAACCGTAACCGGTTACAACGACCTCTTCGAGCTGATTGTCTTCGGCAAGTTTCACAACCATGCCGTTGGCAGCTTTGACGGTCTGAGCAGCGTGACCTACATAAGAAACCTTGAGGAGTGCACCCTCGGCAACGCGAATCTGGAACTCGCCGTCGAGATTGGTGGCAACACCCTGTCCATCGGGAGCTACAACGGAGGCACCGGGAAGGGGCTCGTTATCGCTCGCTGAAACGACTGTACCTTTGATCAGACCGGCCTGGGCGAATGCACAGGTGGTTGTCAGGATGACAGTCATTAGTAATAGAAACAGCTTTTTCATACTAATAATTTAATTAGACATAATATTGATTGAAATTTATATTTTTGGCTTTATTGTGTCGGCTATGGTTGCCGTCGGTGAATCGGTGATTGATTGGTAGTGGTTTTATAATTTTTAAGTTCAATTAAACAATTTCGTGCAAAGATAGACAAAAGATTGCTAAAATTAAAGAAATTCCACACTTTTGTCAGCATTTTAACAATTTCACAACACTATTATAAAGCTATGTTGTAAAACATAGTGCATTTAGTTGGCGGTGTATTAGCAGTTTACAACATTATTGCGCGATGCACGATGCACAATGCACAATTCACAATTTAATCGGGGTTTTATGATTAATAGTTTATGTTTTTGGGGCGGATGATGGATTTTTGTCTGAAATTTCCACAATTTGCACGCAAATGAGTAATGAACGATGCACGGAGCACAATCACCTATTGGCGGGCGCAAGCGCCCGGAGCTGAGGGCGGACGGGCTTTATGGCGGCGGACGCGATGAATCGCGTCCCTACTGAAAATCAACGTGTTACATGGGGCGATAAAAAATATAGGTTGCATCCCGGGCGGGGATACAACCTATATATTATAATGTAGGGGTGACTAATCAGTCATTGTGTATTGTGCACTGACTTTAGTCTTTGATTTTGGCTTTGAGGAACTCGCGGTTGAGACGGGCGATGTTGCTCAGGGGTATGCTCTTGGGGCACTCGGCGGCGCAGGCACCGGTGTTGGTGCAGTTGCCGAATCCGAGCTCGTCCATCTTCTTGACCATGGCGCGGGCACGACGGGCGCGCTCGACCTGACCCTGGGGCAGAAGGGCGAACTGGCTGACCTTGGCTGACACGAAGAGCATGGCTGAACCGTTCTTACATGCTGCAACGCAGGCGCCGCAACCGATACAGGTGGCTGAGTCCATGGCGACGTCGGCTACCTCCTTGGAGATGGGGGTGGCGTTGGCGTCGGGGGCACCGCCGCAGTTGAACGATACGTAACCGCCGGCCTGCTGAATTTTATCGAAGGCGTTGCGGTCGACCATGAGGTCGCGTACAACGGGGAAGGCGGCTGAGCGCCAGGGCTCGATGGTGATGGTGTCGCCGTCGTTGAATTTGCGCATGTGGAGCTGGCAGGTGGTGATGCCCTGTACGGGACCGTGGGGGTGTCCGTTGATGTAGAGGGAGCACATGCCGCAGATGCCTTCGCGGCAGTCGCTGTCGAAGACTACGGGCTCCTCGCCTTTCTCGACGAGCTGCTGGTTGAGCATGTCGAGCATCTCGAGGAAGCTGCTTCCGGTTGATACATTGGCTACAGTGTAGTTGGCGAAGCTACCTTTCTCTTTAGGTCCGCGCTGACGCCAAATCTTGAGGTTTACTGTTATTGTATGTTCCATTGTTTTCAGTTATTTGGACGTTAGTGTGGAGTTTATGATTTGTAGTTACGGGTCTGCACCTGGATGGCCTCGTATTTGAGGGGCTCTTTGAGAAGGATGGGTTTCTCGTTGTCGCCGGTGTATTTCCAGCAGCTTACGTACATGTACTCGTCGTCGCGGCGGGCTGCCTCGCCGTCGGGGGTCTGGTATTCCTCGCGGAAGTGTGCGCCGCATGACTCGTTGCGGTTGAGGGCGTCGATGGCCATCATCTTGGCGATGACGAGGAAGTCTTCGAGGCGGAGGGCTTTCTCGAGCTCGGTGTTGAGGTCGTCGGCCTTACCTACGATGCGGAGGTCAGAGTAGAACTCCTTGCGTACTTCCTCGATCTCGGCGGTTGCCTTGACGAGGCTCTGGAGGGTGCGGCCCATGCCTACGAGGTTCCACATGATGTGTCCGAGGCGCTTGTGGATCTCGTCGGGCGACTTGGTGCCCTTGATGTTCATGAGTTTGTTGATGCGCTCGCGAACGGCTTTCTCGGCGGCGTCAAACTCGGGTGTGTTGGTCTGGAAGTGGGGCACCTTAATCTGGTCGCTGAGGTAGTTCTGCATTGTGTAGGGGAGCACGAAGTAGCCGTCGGCGAGGCCCTGCATGAGGGCTGATGCGCCGAGACGGTTGGCGCCGTGGTCAGAGAAGTTGCACTCGCCGATGGCGAAGAGGCCCTTGACTGAGGTCTGGAGCTCGTAGTCGACCCAGATGCCGCCCATGGTGTAGTGGCTGGCGGGGAAGATCATCATGGGGGTCTCGTAGGGGTTGTCGTCAGAGATCATCTGGTACATGTCGAAGAGGTTACCGTAGCGGTCTTTGACGGCGTCCTTGCCGAGGCGCTGGATGGCATACTTGAAGTCGAGGTAAACGGCGTTGCCTGTACCTACGCCATAGCCGGCGTCGCAGCGCTCTTTGGCTGCACGGCTGGCGATGTCGCGGGGACAGAGGTTACCGAAGGCGGGATAGCGGCGCTCGA
>CAMWLW010000043.1 GCA_947175245.1 uncultured Bacteroidales bacterium | reverse complement strand
GGTCGAGGCGGTAGGTGCCGGCGGTGAGCTCGCGGGGTGTGTCGGGGTAGCTCCAGGTGCCGCTGTCTGTGCGCTCGGGCAGGTAGACGCTCGTTGTGGTGCCGGCGGGGACGGTTAGCTGCATGGCGAGGCTGTTGCCTGTGAGCTGCCACTTGACGCTGATGGTGCCGTAGGGGGTGTCTTTGGTGACGTTGACCCAGTCAACGCCTTGGGGTATCTGGGGCCTGACGGTGAAGTGGCGGTAGGCGGGTGCGTCGGGGTCGGGCACGATGCCGCCGAGGGCCTGATAGAACCATGTGCCGATGCCGTTGAAGCAGTTGTGCACGTGGCTGCGGTCGCCGTTCCAGTATTCCCATGTGGCTGTGGCGCCGTTATCGAGCATGTAGAGGAATCCGGGCTTGTCGCGTTTCTTGAGCATGCCGTAGAAGAAGTCGGGCTGTGTCATCCTGACGGCCCACTCGGTGATGACGGGCACGCCCACGAGGCCGCCGGCAATGTGGCCGTTGTATTTCGAGGCCGACAGTTCGAGCAGCTTCTCGGTGACGGGCTGCACGAGGTCATCGGGCACGGCGCCGACGATCATCGGGTAGCTGTTGTCGAGCTGTGAGCCGGTGCCGTAGGTGTGGCTGTCGGCGTGATAGAAGTGGGTGTGTATGGCCTTGTTGAGTGCCGCGCGGCGGTTGGCCCATTGGGTAGCCTCGGCGTCGTTGCCCGTGAGGGCGGCGATGCGGCTCATGTAGCCGAGGGTCTCGCTCACGACACAGTTGCTCACCAGGTCGACCGACTCGCCGCCGGTGTCAACGCCGTCGGGCGCAATCCAGTCGCCCAGGTACCAGCCGGCATAGTAGGGGTCGTCCCAACGGCGCAGCAGGCCGTCACTGTCGGTGTAGCGGTCGATGAATTTAATCCACTCCTTCATATAGCTGTAGTAGGTCGCGATGATGCGCGAGTCGCCATAGTTGACGTAGGTGTGCCACGGAGCGAACGCCATGAACGCGTTCCAGTAGGGGCCACCGCCTCCGCCGGCTGTGGCGCTCGGAGCGGCGCACGGCATCATGCCGCCGTCCTGCATCGAGTCGGCCCATCCCTGCAACCAGTTGTTGTAAACGTGGTTGACGTCATACATCGTCTGCAGCGTCATCGTCGACGAGTTGCCGTCGCCGCCATATCCGGCACGCTCCAGGTGTGGGCAGTCGACCATGTAACCGCTGAATGTAAGGCACTTCATCGTGTTGTCGATCATTCCGTGGATGGCGTTGAGGTCGGCGTCAGAGCACTCGAACGTTGCCGCCGGGCGGTCGAGGTTGCTTATCTGCAGGCCGTGTATGGTATTGGCGTCGGGGGCCTCGTCGAGCCCCGTGATGAGGGCATAGCGGTAGGCGTGGTGGTGGAACTTGTTGCAGAAGCGCTCGCCGTCACCGCCGGCCGACACAAAGACGTCTTTCTCACCGCCCTGGGCCTCGAACGAGCCTGCGGGCAGATAATCACTGTAAGCAATCGTCACCTCGCGGCCGTCGGGGAGCTGAGGCATAGCCATTTCAAACCAGCCGGTGAACACGCTGCCCATGTCAACGAGCCATCCGTCGCCCGAGCGCGTGATCGTGACGGGCGAGTGGGTGGCTATGATGCGGTTGGCGCCCGACATCTGGGGGGTGACCTCGCGCGGCGATACCTTTATCACGGCGGCGCGGCCCCACGAGTGGTTCTCGTCGAGCGAGCGGCTATCCATCGACCGCGGCTCGAGGGCTGCGTCGACGCGCTCGCCTCCAAACTGCTGCGGAATCCAGGCGCCGGTGTCCTTGTAGCCGGTCTCGGCCACCGTCCAGTCACCGTCGGTTGTCAGCAGGTGTTCGACCGTCTTGCCCTCGACATAGTCTATGCAGGCCTTGACGACGGGGCCGTCGTGCTCGGCGTTGTAGGTGTTTGAGCGGTACCAGCCCTTGCCCAGGCGTATCACCACATCGTTGTCCGAGTCGGTGACGAGGTCGGTAATGTCGTATGACACCGTCAGCGAGCGCTTGTCCATGCGCGACACGGCGGGCTGCAGCACGTCGCTGCCCACCTTGGTGCCGTTTACATACAGCTCGTGGTAGCCCAGCGAGCTGATGTGGGCTATGACGCGCGCCCGCTCACGGTCGCCGCCCCGGGGCATGCCGAACGAACTGCGCAGCATCGGAGTCGTCGAGCTGCCCTTTGGATAGACGTATGCCACCATCGTGCCCATCTCGCGGCATTGCTCGTAGATGCTCTCGGCGGTCTCGCCGTTTTCGGTCGGCATCACGGGACACGACAGCAGGTCTGACGTGTATTGGGCATCGATATATAGTTTCTTGTAGGCCGCCTTGACCTGGTCGGCGGTGTACTCGGGGCTATCCTCTACCGTCCAGCCCTCGGGCAGACGCACGGCCAGATGGCCGTAGCTGTCGCCGCCGGGATTCAGCTGCCCCTTGGTGTTGACGTCGAGCTCGACCACGACGGGGAACGACTCGCCGGCAGCCACCGACGAGGGCATGAAGATACGTGTTATTGTCGAGCCACAGGCAACGAGGGTTGCCAGCGTGGCTGCCGTCAGGGTGTATTTAGTGCTTTTCTTCATGGCTGTAGGCTTAGCGTATGATTACCTTTTCAATTTTATTGCCCGAGCGGCGTATGTACAGGCCCGAGCGGGGATTCTCGACACGGCGGCCGTTGAGGTCATAGTACTCGACGGCTGTCGACTCGGCGTCATCGGCCTTAATCTCGTCGACAGCGCCCGTGGCACTGATGGTTATCGGGCCGAAGTCGCCGTCAAACACCTGGTGTATCGAGGGGCCGAGCTCCTTGATAGCGTCGTCCTTATAGATGGCCTCGTCGCCGTCCTTATACTTTCCGGCCGGGGTGTAGCGTCCGGCGTCGCCCGATGCGAACGTACCGTTCTCAAACAGCCGGTTGTCGGAGTTCGTACTATAATTATATGTAGCGTCGCTGAACAGCATGGGGTTGCCGACATACTTGAAATATGACTGGTCTTCGTCGCCCGTCAGTATCTCGAGGCGGTAGTCCTTGCCCACGACGGCGTCGTCGGCCGCCTTGACGCTGAAATGCACCTCCACGCGGTCTATGTTGTCCGAGTCCCAGTAGATTTTGTCGACCGTGCTGTAGCCCAGATACTGCACCTTGTAGTCGATGCCGTCGAGATACTGCGCCGTGTTGTAACGGTGGTTGGCTATGCCCGTATAGACGCGGTTGGGTATCATCAGATACTTGGCCGGAGCCTTGCTCGACGAGCCCTTGCCCATACCTATGTATTCGCCCGGCATGGCATTGCCGTCAATGTAGCCCACGCCAAACCGGCCTATCCGGCTCCACTCGGCCGCCGCGCCGTTCTCGTCCCACACCCTCACGCGCCAGTAGGCCTGAATGCCCGGCACGAGAGCGTCGCCGTCATACACGACGTTGACCGACTCGGTCGACTCGACCTTGCCCGTCGACCACAGGTCGCACGCGCCGCCGTCGGCAAGCGCCACGCTGTCGGTGCTCACCTGGAGTTCGTAGGCCGACTGGCTTTTCCATTCGGCCGGTACGAGCCAGCTGAACCGTGGCTGCAATGTGTTAACCGCGATGGGGCGTTCGAGGCCCTCGCAAGTGAGATTGAAAGCGGTGTTGGTCGTCGGGGCGAGTTCCTGCTGCGAGTCCACCGCATACAAGGCAGCTCCCGACAATGCGGCAGCGACACACAGCCCCGCCATCGCCCACCAATTTTTGCCAAGATATTTTTGTGACATAATGCAGATATTTTTCGTGGTATATAATTAATGACGATTGAGCACCCCGCTACCATTAAATAAATGGATATTACACCATGAATTTTGAGGAGATTGAATTATTCAGTAAATTCGCATTACTGAAAAATGCAGTAAACCACAAAATTGGTAATAGATAATAGATATGGAAAGTAAGAGTAAGATTTTATGTATCGTGTTGTTGTCGGTATTTATGGCTTCTTATACCACGGTTTTAGGTGCCGAAAAGAGTCAGTACACTCTCAGCGTTTCAGCCATTGATGCCGACTCGGTAGTGCTGAAACTCTGCAACGACACTTCCGAGCCTGCCTATCTATTTGACAGTTACCTGAATGAGTATGATATTGACGATGTATCATATATACACCGTTACAATAGAAAAGATGGTGTCGTTAAAGTGTCATTCCTGCCCTTTCAGCAATACTTAGAAATACCGTCAAGGATAAAGCCTGGAAGAAAGATGATTGTTGGCGAAAAGCGATATCTTGTGAGCGGTCAGATACTTTATAGATTTACAAAAGTCGCACCGGGCGATTCCTTGACCATCAGACTGTCAAAGAAAACCCTGACTACCGACCGTTACTATCGCGATGTGAATTTAAGGGAATATACTCATGTGGACGAAGACGATAATCCTAAGAAAGCATTGAAACTTAAACGGTCAAGAAGGATTCCCCGTTTTGATGAAATAACTATAGAACTGGCTGTATATAAGGATATAGATTACTTTTTGGAGAATGAACTTAGTAAAACTTTAAATTATAAGTATATAAGATTCCCCTACTATCCCGAAAGTCTTGACGCTGTGGCCTCAGCCTACGACATAGTAACCTGCCGCATAAACCTAAAGGATCTTTAAAAAACGACAAGATGAAGTTGGCAGACATATATAACAGTCCGTCATTCTTTTGTGAACTGTCAAGTATTCCTTGATAGTTGGGTATTATTCAGTCGTTTTTTTGTTAAAATATAGATTTGTTACTATCTAAATATCAAAATAATACACGTGTAATTTGTAAAATTAGCCATTTCGTTTTGTTGAAGAAGTACCTTTTACAAGTATCCAAAACTTGCCTGATCGTGTAAGTGTACAACTCCGTTTAAGGTTAGATAATAGATTTGTCAACTTATCATATCGCTGTCGATCAGTCATATATTCAGGAAGCATTTTGGCTATAAGCTCATAAAGATCAGTTCTTTCGGCCCGTCCAAATTCTATTATATAATCTACGATAAGCTTTCTGAAATAATCATCATCAAAACTTCGATTTTTAATATAAGAAGCTTTTAATCCTACGTGTTTTGTAGATGTAATTACTTTGGATGATAGAAAGAGATTCGGATAACGGCCCTCAATATAACCCTTCTTACGAAGATAATTGGCGGCTTCATGTGATATGGATTTTCCTTTCTGCACCGAATCCAAAAGCATAATATCGGGCAAAGAAAGGGAAGTATTTGAAACAAGAATGTTAGCGAAATTTTCATCCAATACGCGACCTTCTATAGTACATATGACATGATCGTCCTGAATGTCGTAATCGGGCATCGGAAAGAATCGTCTACGTTGCTGCATAAACAACTTCTTGATACCTCCACCCTCTGTCTCCACCATTTTTACATTACGCATAGCCTCAACAAGCGCGGGGTTTCTATAATGAGACTCGGGGAAGTCATTTGTTACTACGGCTTCTATGGATTCGGGAATGAATTGACCGGCATTTTTAAAACTCAGCTTATCATCCTCATATTCTATAATATCAATATGACAGCCTTTCGAATAGTCCTGATGTGCTATCGCATTATTAATAGGCTCACGAAGAGTGAATGCATCATATCGTGACATCGATTCAGGGAACATTGACCCCGATACCGTATATGAATAAGTAGTGTTACGAATTAATAAGCCCAAATTTTCAATAGCTAAAATCATGGGTATAGTAAACACTCGGAAGTCCTTATTAACATCGGTTTCGTCTCGAAGAAACCAACGAATTTTACATATATACGGATTCAAGAAATGATCGCTTTCTGACTTGCCGAGCAATATTAGGGTGGTGCGTGTAATTGCCGATTTCCTTGTAAGTTTTGCCTTATTCAAGAAGACTTCATCTGTCCAAATATCTATTTCAGCGTCTCGGGCTCCATTGAATAACTCTTTGTATTTTTCACGAGCAACTGCGATGGCTTTGGGATCAAGATCATTTATCGTAGCATCAGGTATTATTTCTGCCGACCAATCATCTACAACAAATGATTCAGTAAGAATCTTTTCTTTTCGTGATGGCGTCATCTCTACAAGGTTATCCTCAATGCGCTGCCATAATTTTTTATGAGCGTATACCGGAAGACGCGGCATATGCTTTGGAATGTTTATTACCCAAACCGTCTTATATGTATCAGATGTCACGAACTCATCAATCTTCAACCCCTCAGCAGGTAAATTAGAACATTCACGTACTAATCTCATTGTAGCTGTTTGACGATCGTAATTATATGTGTCAGTTCCGACTATTTCTAAACTATGATCTTTGACTCCGATAATAAGATGACCACCATTCATGCTTGAGATAGCTGCTACGTACGATATTACGTCATCTCCCTCCTTACCATTAAAGAGGTTCTTAAGGTTTTTGAACTCTTTCCAGTCGCAAGCCTCATTTTCACAAGGAAAGCGTTCTTTTAGGTATATCTGTAGTTCTTTTTCGGTCATAAGATTTAAATGCCCTTACATTTTACAGTTTTATCTTATACATATGAGTAAATCATTATAATAAGACAAATTTAGGAATTAGCATGAATAAAAACAAAATTTTTACGCACAGTAGTTGATTATTAAGAAGATTAAGTCGAAATCACGTTATATTACTGTCAAGTATTCCTTGATAGTTGGGTGTCTTGTGTTAGGCGGATAAAAACAGCCTCACGAAGATCACAACCTTCATTTTGAGGATAAAAGATTAATCAGTAAATTCGCATTACTGAAAAATGCAGTAAACCACAAAATTGGTAATAGATATGGAAAGTAAGAGTAAGATTTTATATATCGTGGTGTTGTCGGTATTTATGGCTTCCTATATCACGATTTCAGGTGCCGAAAAGAGTCCGTACACTCTCAGCGTTTCAGCCATTGAAGCCGACTCGGTAGTGCTGAAACTCTGCAACGATACTCCCGAGCCTGCCTACCTGTTTGACAGTTACCTGAATGAGTTTGATATTGCCCATGTATCATATATACACCGATACAATAAAGAAGAGGATGTTGTTAAAGTGTCATTCCTGCCCTTTCAGCAATACGTGGAAGTGCCGAAAAAGATAAGGCATGGAACGATTTTTTTTGACGAAATACGCTATTTTAAGCGTAATCAGATATATTATAATTTTACAAAAGTCGCACCGGGCGATTCCTTGACCATCAGACTGTCAAAGAAAACTCTGACTTCCGACCGTTACTATCACGATGTGAATTTAAGGGAATATACTATTTTGGATGAGAACTATAAGTTTAAGAAAAAGTTGGAACTTAAACCGTTAAAAGAGACTCCCGACTTTGATGAAATAACTATAGAACTGGCTGTATATAGGGATATCGATTTCTTTCTGGAGAATGAACTAAGTGACTCTTTAAATTATAAGTACATAAGATTCTACTACTATCCCAGCGAACTTGACGCTGTGGCCTCAGCCTACGACATAGTAACCTGCCGCATAAACCTAAATGATCTTTAAAATGTGACCCGCCTTGTCTTAGGCGGCTAAAACACAGCGAGGGCGTGCCTGCTTGGTGAAGCGAGGCACGCCCTCGTAGGTTAATCGGCGGGGGGGGGATTAGTCGAGCATGTAGAGCACGGGCTTAACCATGTCGGCACCGATGCCGTCGGGTGAGTAGAAGCCCACGCTGTTGTAAGAGGGCGACAGGTGCATCGTCTGGTTGCCGCCTACGATGTCCCAGGTGCCGTCGGCGTTGCGGGTAGCTTTCCACAGGAAGTTCTCTGAGATAGCACCGCCGGTCATGTCGGGAACGGCCTTGAGGTTGGGGCTGTTGTAGCCGCTGAGGTAGTAGTAGCGGTTAGAGTTGTCCTTGATGAGGAAGTAGCCCTCGGGAGCCTTGACGTTAACGCCGGCTTCCTCGTCGACGTATGCGCTCAGGAACGAGAACGCGTTGTTGTCTGATGCCATCACGATGACACCGTTGTTGATCGACACGGCCTCCATGTACAGGTAGCCATAGGTGCGTGACTCGGCTACAGGGATAGCACACTCGTCGCCGAACACGAACAGGTAGCTGCGGTCGAGCTCGGGCTGCTCCTCGTTGAGGATGTTGAACACGGCCTTGCCGAGGTATTTGACAAATGTCCAGCCGGTGCTCTTGCGGTTGAAGCGTGCGGTCACCGTCTCGCGGCCGTCGTTATTGAGCGTCCACTCCGAGCCGTCAAACACGAACAGGCCCACCTTGTTGCCGTTGTAGGCCACATACTGCTGGTCGCCGGCGAGCGCATAGATGAACTTGTTCTTGAGGTACATGGGTATGTACACCTCGGGGCTCTGGAGCGAGTTGTCGGCGAAGCCCATCGCCGCGTAGTCGGCGGGGTTGAGGGCCGACACGCCGGTGGCGGGTGCCCACTTGCTGCCGTTGTAGTAGTAGACTGCGTTCTCGGCGGTCGAGGCCACTTTCACTACCTTGGCGGGAGCCGTGGTGGCGAGGGTGTTGAACGCGTTGTCACCAATCTTGGTGATGATGGTGTTGAAATATTTGCCCTTGCTGGCGAGTGCTACCACATAGCCCTCGAATGTCACGGTGGCGCCGTCGGTGAGCAGGGCTTTCACGGCGTTCGATGCGCCGTAGGGGCTCACCTGGGTAGTGCCGCCGTCGATGATGATGTTGGTGTAGTTGCCCGATACGGTCACCTTGCCGGTGAACTTCGAGTAGATGGGGGTGATGAGACCCTTGGCATCGACGGTAGCGGTTGAGAAGGCGTCCATCTCCGAGCCGGTCCATGCACGGGGCGCGGGATAGGTCACGGCCTGTGAGCCTACAACCTCGGGCGTAGCACCCTTGGCCGTCTGCCAGCCGTTGTTGTACGTGCCGAGGGTGGCGTTGACGGTCACCTGGTCGCCCACCTTGAGGTCAGAGTTGTTGGAGGGGGCGTATGTAAACAGGGCGCCGGTGGCGTCGGCGATGACGGGGCCCTGGGTCGACACGGCCATTACCACGCCGCTGAAGGTGATGTCGTCGCCCGAGGCCATGCTGCCCACACCGCCGAGCACGCTCGAGGGCTGGAAGGCGGGTTCCTCGGCGGCGCCGAACACGGGGTCGGTGGCCGATGTGTTGTAGCTCACGATGGCATAGTCACCCTCCTGAGCGTCGTCGATGTTGGCGGCCAGGATAGCCGGCAGTGATGACGTGGCAGTGTGAGAGGGCGCGAAAGCCTCGGTGTAGTTCTCGTCGCTGCCCCACACGGTCTGATAGTCTTCGGTTGTCACCTTGTAGGCCGTGGCGGCGGCTATCGAGGCGAGCTCCTCGGGGCGGGCGTCATACTCGTCGTATGTGATGGCGGCGTTCGAGCCCACGGGGTCGAGGTAGTAGGGGAATGAGCGGGTCTCGGTGAACAGCGGAATCGAAACGCTGGCGGGATAGAAACCGTTCTTGTCGAACGCCAGTGTCGAGGCTATAGCCTTGGCCTCGGCCTCCTGAGCGGCCGTGAGGCCTTCCTGGGCGAGGATTGCTTTTGAGATAGCCTTGTAGTCGGCCTCGACGAGGCTGTATGTTTTGTCGGCGTTTGACGGTGTCTCGTAGTTCACGCCACCCTCAAATCCATCAAGATACTTGTCGTTCCAGGTGTTCTCGCCACAGCTGGCCAGTGCAAGTGTCACACCGGCGGCAAGAGCTGAATTTAATATATAATTCTTCATAATTGTCATTATTAAGAGCTGTGATTAGGAATCAAGAGCTGTGATTAGAAAGTGAGTTTGCAACGCAGGGCGAATGTACGGCCATAGCTGTAGAATACACGGAAGGCATTCTCCCACGTACCCTTCGACGAGTGGTTGGTGTATGCGTCCATGATGTAGTAGTTGTTGAACACGTTGTATACGTTGGCCGAGAACGTGCAGCGCAGGTCGCCCGTGATCGGGAAGCTGTAGCTGGCGTTGAGGTCGAGCTGGTTGCCGAAGGGTATGCGCCACGGCTCGTTGATAACGAGGGGCTTCTTGTAGTCAAGACCGGTTGAGTTGGCCGAGTTGGTGAGCGAGAAGTCGCTGTAGTTGCGGGCGTTGCAGGTCCAGTCGGCACCGATGCGCATGCCGGTGAAGGGCTTGAACTGAGCGCCGATGGCGGCTGTGAGCTGGGCCGAGCCGCCCACCTTGATGCCTTTCTGCTGCACGGTGGCCTTCAGGTGATCCTCGGCCAGGGGCTGGGTGATGGTGGCGGGCACGTCGGTGCTGCCCAGGCTTGCGAGTGCCTGGCCGACACTGTTGTAGTAGTAGCCCACGGGGTCATTCTGCCACGTGTTGTCGGCGAACGCGAACATGCCGTTCAGCTCCAGCCAGCGGGTGGGGATGTAGACAGCGTTGACCTCGACGCCCATGTAGCGTGAGTCGACACCGTTCATGGCTACCGAGTAGAAGTCGCCGTCATACTCGAGCGAGCCGCTCTTGATCATCGTGCGGTCCATCCAGTTGATCCAGTAACCGTTCACCTGGGCCGTGAATGTGGGCGAGTGGTACTCATAGCCCACCTCGACGGCGGCAACCTTCTCGTTGACGGGGTTGGGGTTGATAGCGTTGGAGTTGCGGGGGGAGATGAAGACGCCATACTGCAGGTAGGGGGCGCGGGTGATGTAACCGCCGTTCACAAACACGTTGTTGTAGCGGTCGATGTTATAGTTGGCGCCGGCCTTGATGTTGCCGGCAAAGAACGACTTGGTGGGCGACTTGGCCTGGTCGTCGTTGACATACATGTGCTCGTAGCGGGTGTAGGTGTTGATGTTCATGGCGCCGGCAAGCACTACATTGAGCTTGTCGTCAAGAGCCTTGTACTCGGCCTGGGCATAGACGCCTTCCTGCCAGATACGGCTGTCCCAGTTGCGGTAAACAACGTCGCCCACACCGAGTTTCTGCTGCTGGTAGGCAATCTTCTCGGCCTCGGTGGCAAACGTGCGGGTGTTGTTTGACGACGCGCGGTAGTAGTCGATGAAGTATTCGCCGTTGTACAGGTCGCTGATCTTGTTGGTGTGCTCGCCATAGTAGTAACGTATGTCGATACCGGCTGTGATCGAGAGCGCCTTGGTCACCTGGTTCTTGTAGTTTGACACGCCGCCAAACCAGCGGTGGTTGTTGTTCGAGGTCGACATCACCATCAGCGAGCCGGTGGTGCTGGCCTGGTTCATGAGCTGAATCTGGTCGTAGGCGAACATACCGTTGCCGTGACGCAGGTGGTAGGTCACGCCGTTGTTCTCGATAGTCTTCCAGTTGAGGTTACCCGCGCTGTCGGCACCATACCAGTAGTCGTAGTAGGTGCTCGTCGAGGTGCCCACCTGGGCGCCCTGGCCGCTGTAGCCGCCGCCGGTGCCGAGCGAGGCATACACCACTGTCGACAGTGACGACTTGTGGTCAATCTGCCACGTGTGGTTGATCATGGCCACGGGCTTGTTGTAGAAGTTATACTGTGATGCCTTGCGCTCGCCGTTGAGACCCAGACCATAGGTGGGGTTGTAGCGGTAGGCCTCGCCCTGGGGCATATAGTTGGCGACGTCCTGCCAGCCCTGTATCGACAGGCCGTCGTTTGAACTGCGCTTGTAGTGAGTCTGGGGTGCGCCGGTCACCGTCAGCATGATCTGGTTCTTCTCGTTGATGCGCTTCGACACATTCAGGAAGTAGGTGTATGCCTGGTAGTCGGTGCCCTGGATGTAGCCGTGGCCCGATTTGCGCGAGCCCAGGAAGGTCACTGCCCAGCCGTTCTTCATCAGGCCGGTCGAGAACGATATGCCATAGTTCATCGCGTTGTCATTGCCGAGGCCATACCATGCCGTGCCGCCTTTCTTGGCGTCAAGACCCTTGGTCACCATGTTGATCGTACCGCCGAACGAGGGCGACGAGATGATGGTGGCACCCAGGCCGCGCTGCACCTGCATCGACGACATGATGTCGCCCAGGCCCGACCAGTTTGACCAGTATATGCCGCCCCATTCCATGTCGTTGACGGGCACACCGTTTACCATCGTGGCTGTGTTCTGAGATTTGAAACCGCGTATGTTGATCTTGGCATCGCCAAAACCGCCGCCGTCCTTGGTGGCCCACACGCCGGGAGTGGTCTTGAGTACCTCGGGCAGCTCCTGGTTACCGAGCTTGATCTCGAGGTCGGCGGCCGAGATGGTCGACATGGCCACAGGGGTCAGACGCGTGCGGCCCACCGACTGGGTCACCACCACGTCCTCGAGCATCGTGGCTTCGGGCTCCATGACTATGGTGCCCATGTTGCTCTGAGCGGTGAGTTTCAGTGTCTTGTAGCCGATGAAGCTGATCTGCAGCTCACCGCCGCCGGGAATCGACAGCTTGAACTGGCCGTCGATGTCGGTCGCTGTACCTATTGACGGGTTGCCTACTAAAGCGACGGTAGCGCCGACCATCGGTTCGTCACTCTCGTCAACCACTACGCCTGTACACACAAAGTTGGCGGCCATCACTGACAGGGCCATCCACAATGTGCATGAAAAGAGGAATAGTCTCTTCATAATAAGATAGTTGAAAATGTTAATATTATTTGGTTTATATAATTTGTAAAATGAGAAAAACCACTGCCCCACATGTGACGATGTCAGGGGGTAGTGGCTTCCTATATGTCAGTTGTTGTTAACACAGCCTGGATTTTGATGCAAAATTAATAAATTTTTTTAAATCGGCCGCTAATACTGTGAAATTTTGTTATCGACATTTTTTTTGCCACGACAGGAAAGAAAAAGTTGTATGTTACATCAAAATGTTGTAAATTTGCCAACAAATATGTTGCACCCTCCCTCTCGGGTCGTGCCTGTACTCTAATGAAACGCATACATTATTATATAATAGCTCTCCTCCTGGTTGCTGTGGCCTTCTCGGCCGGGGCAGTGACCGTTCAATCTCAGGCAGGGGCTCTTAAAGACGTTGTAACCGATACCAACATCGGGCAACTCACCGTTACCGGCACCGTCGATGCTGCCGATATCGATTTTATAGCGTCTGAGCTCACCGGCCTCACGGCGCTCGACCTGTCGGCGGCCACCGTCGTCGCCTATTCGGGCACGCGCCTGTCCAACGGTCGCCGCGAGTCGCCGGCCAACACCCTGCCCGAGTACTCGCTCACGGGCTCACGGCTCACATCAATCATACTGCCCGCCTCGCTCACGGCCATAGGCGACGGAGCCCTGGCCGGCTCGGCCATCACCTCGCTCGTCATTCCCGCCGGCGTCACCACGCTCGGCGCCGGCTTCTGCAACGGCTGCACGTCGCTCGCCTCAGTGCGTTTCGAGACGCGGGGCCTCGACGCCCTGCCCCCGGGAGCGTTCAAGGGCTGTACCTCACTCCCCTCAATCGAGATACCCCGGGGCGTGCTGGCCATCGGGGCCGATGCCATGCGCGGCTGCACCGCGCTCACCGGCCTGTCGCTCCCCTCGACGCTCGTCACCATCGGCGACCGTGCCTTCAACGGCTGCACGTCGCTCGCCGCCGTCAGCTTCCCCGCCTCGCTCACGGCCATAGGCGAGGATGCCTTCAGCGCCACCGCCATCGCCACTGTCGACCTCTCGGGCTGTGACCGCCTGTCAGCCATCGGCGGCTGGGCCTTCGCCGGCTGTGACCGTCTCGACACCGCCATCCTGCCCCCGGGCGTCACCACGCTCGGCGACGGGCTGTTCTTTGACTGCGGCCGCCTGGCCCGGGTCGTCATGCCCGCCTCGGTCACCCGGCTGGCACCCTACATGTTCAAGGGCACCTCGATTACCGACCCCCGTCTGCTCGGCAACAGCCTCACGACCATAGGCCGGTATGCCCTCTATGGCAACGACAGCCTCACCGTGCTCGGCCTTCCCGGCACGGTCACATCGATCGGCGACAAGGCTATGGCCAACATGCCGGCCCTCGAGCGCATCAACTGCGCCGGGCTCACCGAGCTGCCCGCCCTCGGCGACGACGTGTTCCTCAACACCGCCGGCAGCGATGTCATCCTGTCGGTAGCCGAGTCGATGGTCGAGGCCTTCAAGGCCGCCCCCCAGTGGAAAGAATTTAACGTCATCTACGACACCTCGTCGGTTGCCGACGTCACTGCCGACGGCTCGCTCGACGTGGTTATGAGATACGATACCAACACATTATATATTAACAGCAGCGTGGCCATGTCGCTCATCTCGGTCTGTGACCTCTCAGGCCGTATCATAGCGCGTCATGCCGCCGACGGCGCCCTCGAGGCTACCGTCGGGCTCAACCGTGCCCCCGGCACGGCCGTGATTGTCAGCATCACGCTCACCGACAGCCACACCGCTACATTTAAAACAATACTTTAAAATCAGCCGATGAATACCGAACCCACGATCACCGAATCATTAGAGAACATCGATCCGACACAGGAGACTATCATTGACCGCGTGCGCTATCTCATGAAGATATCGCGCCTCACCCAGTCGAGCATGGCGCGGCGCCTGGGTGTCGACTCGCCTTACATGTCAAAAGTCATGTCGGGACGACTGCCTTTCTCCGAGGGCTTTATCAACCGCATCGTGGTCGACATGGGTGTCTCCAAACAATGGCTCAAGGAGGGCACCAACGTCCCCTTCCCCAAGCCCATGCACGCCAATACCATCGATGCCGAGATATTCCCCAAGGAGCGCAACGCCTCGTCGGGCCGCGGCATCGCCGTCTATGACATCGACGTCACCGCCGGCTCGACCGAGCTGAGCCGCATGCTCACCGTCGACCGCATCATGGGCTATGTCGACATGCCCCAGATCAACTCCGACTGTCTCATCGTACGCGTCAGCGGCGACAGCATGCGCCCCACCATCCCCAACGGCAGCTTCATCGCCATCAGGCCCGTCAGCACAGCCGGCATCATCTTCTGGGGTCAGATATATGTCGTGGTCACCGAGAACTACCGCATGGTCAAGTGCCTCAGACGTCACACCAACCCCGAGTATGTCGTTCTGCACAGCAACAACCCCGACTATGACGACATCGACATGCCCCGCACCGAGATTCAGGGACTCTATCTCGTCGAGACAATCATAAACTACGACCGCCGCTGCTGATACATCAGTTATATAAGCTCCAATTCATCACCCCCTCCTAACAACTCTAACACCAGGACTTTATGAAACTGAACACTCGAGCCCTCCTGACCATGCTGCTGCTGGCGGCCACGGTCACAATCTCGGCCGAGATTCCGGGACGCTACTATTCAAGCGCCAACGGCAAGTCGGGGAGCGAGCTCAAAACCGCCCTCTCCAACCTGATTTACAACCACACCCAGGTGTCGTCCTACAGCGATCTGCCGCGCTACTTCCAGCGCACCGACGTCTACCCCAACTCCAACCGCTGGTGGGACATGTACAGCAACATCAAGCTCTACGCGCCCAGCTTCAGCGGCCTCAACCGCGAGCACTCCTTCCCCAAGAGCTGGTGGGGCGGCCTCACAACGACACCCGCCTATACCGACCTCAACCACCTTTATCCCAGCGAGATGGCCGCCAACACGGCCAAGAGCAACTATCCCCTCGCCACGGTGTCACAGAGCACGTTCGACAACGGCGTCGTCAAGGTAGGCTATGCCGTCGCAGGCCAGGGGGGCGGTGCGGCCCGCGTGTTCGAGCCCGCCGACGAGTACAAGGGCGACTTTGCACGCACCTACTTCTACATGGTCACCTGCTACCAGAACCTCACGTGGAACAAGAGCTACATGTGGATGCTTCAGCAGAACGTTTACCCCACGCTCACCCCCTGGGCTCAGCAGCTGCTGCTCAAGTGGCACCGCGACGACCCCGTCAGCCAGAAGGAGCTTGACCGCAACGAGGAGGTCTACAAGATTCAGAACAACCGCAACCCCTTCATCGACTACCCCCAGCTCGTCGAGTACATCTGGGGCAACAAGGTGGGCGAGGTATTCTATGAAGAGAACGCCCAGGAGCCCGCCGGCGACCCCCTGCTCATCACCCCCGTGCAGGACATGGCGCTCGACTTCAACGAGGTAGCCGTGGGCAACAACTCGGTGTCGCGCCTCTATTTCAAGGGCGAGTTCCTCACCGGCCGCCTCGAGCTCACCATCACCGGCGCCGACCGCGCCATGTTCTCGCTCGATACCAAGGTCATACAGAGCTCGCTCGTGAACGCCGCCGCGGGCTACTGGCTCACAGTCACCTATAAGCCCACATCCGAGGGCGTCCACAGCGCCAAGCTCATCATCAGCGAGGGCGGCATCCCCGGCTCGCGCGGCGTGTTCCTCAAGGGCGAGGGCTGCCCCGTGCCCACACTCACTGCCTTCAAGGCTCTCCCGGCCGAGGATATTACCGACAACAGCTACACAGCCTGCTGGGAAGAACCCGCCCAGGTGGTCGACTACTACCTCGTCACGCGCACACGCTATCTGCCCGGACAAGCCGAGACCGAGGTGCTCCAGGCCGAGACCAACAGCCTGCTCATCGACGACTACGACCCCTCGGTGAGCGAGAGCTACAACGTCTGCTCGGTGCGTCTCGGCTACCGTTCGCCCGCCAGCAACGAGATATACGTCGACCGCGCCGGCATCATCGGTGTCACCGACGATCTGCCCCTCGGCACGGCATGGATACCCGGCGGCGTGCGTTTCGTGTGTCAGACACCCCATGAGAATGTCACCATTTACGACATGCAGGGACGCGCCGTCATGCAGCTCGAGCGCGTCGACAACAACACCGAGGTGCTGCTGCCCGTCGGCGTCTATGTTGTCACCTCGTCACGCTGTCACACCCCCACGCGAATAGTAGTACATTGAATTTTAAGCATATTATCACAATAAATAACCGCAAAAGATGCAATACGGTATTTTAGACTTTCTGGGACTGCTCGGTGCAGTAGGCTTGTTCCTGTATGGAATGAAAGTAATGAGTGAAGGACTGCAAAAAGCCGCCGGCGACCGCCTGCGCAGCATCCTCGGCTCCATGACCCGCAACCGTTTCACCGGTACACTCACCGGTTTCTTTATCACGGCCCTTATTCAGAGCTCCTCGGCATCGATTGTCATGGTGGTGAGCTTCGTTAACGCCGGCCTCGTGACCCTCGCCCAGTCGATGGCGGTCATCTTCGGCGCCAACGTCGGCACGACATTCACCGCCTGGATGTTGACGCTCTTCGGCTTCAAGGTCGACATCTCGGCCTATGCCATCCCGCTGATGAGTATCGCCGTGATCATGCTGTTCTCCAACAAGAGCCGCACCAAGTCGCTCGGCGAGTTCCTCATCGGTTTCGCCCTGCTCTTCCTGGGTCTCGACATGATAAGCAACTACGTCCCCGACCTGCAGAGCAACCCCGGCATGTTCGAGTTCCTCCAGCGCTACACCGCCCTCGGCTTCCGCTCAGTACTCATATTCTTCGGCGTCGGCTGTCTCGTCACCATGATTATCCAGTCGTCGGCCGCCACATTCGCCATCACGCTGATTATGTTCAGCCGCGGTTGGATCAACTTCGACCTCGCCACCGCCATCGTGCTCGGCTCGGCCGTCGGTACCACCATCACGCCTATCCTCGCGTCAATGAGCGGTAACGCCGCCGCCAAGCGCACGGCAACCGGCCACCTGCTCTTCAACATCCTCGGCTCGATATGGTGCCTCGCCCTCTTCTACAAGTTCACCGACCTCATACTGTGGATTACCGACAGCATCGGCACCGGCAACCCCGACCAGCTCTATGACACCGTCAACAGCATCAAGGCCACCGACCCCCAGGTCTACAACCACCTGTTCGACACCAAGCCCACCGAGGACGCCGAGCTCAACCTGCGCATCGACGCCCAGTCGCCACTGATCAGGTCGCTGCAGTTCAAGGCATCGGTCGGCCTGTGTGTGTTCTACACCACCTATAAGCTCATCAACCTGTTTATAATGATTTGGTTCACAAAACTTTATGTAAAGGTTGTCGAGTGGCTCATACCGGCCAAGAAATCGGGCGACGAGGAGTTCCAGCTCAAGTTCATCTCGGGCACCCTCCTGTCGGCATCCGAGCTCAACATCACCCAGGCCGAGAAAGAGATGTACGTCTACTCCGAGCGCGTCGGCCGCATGATAGGCATGGCGCGCGAGCTCGTGCACACCAAGCCCGGCAGCGACGAGTTCAACAAGCGCTACTCGCGCCTCGAGAAGTATGAGGAGATAAGCGACCGCATGGAGCTCGAGATTGCCAACTACCTTAACCGGTGTGCCGAGGGTCGCCTCTCCAACCAGTCAAAACGCCGCATATCGGCCATGCTCGCCATCGACTCTGAGATCGAGAGCATCGCCGACAGCAGCCTCGGCATCGGCAAGATATTGCTGCGCAAACAGCAGAGCGACGTTCACTTCACCGACGAGATTTACCGCAACATCGACACCATGTTCGACTATGTCGACGAGGCCATGACCAGCCTCCTGAAGCTCCTCGAGAACATCGACACCGTGTCAGAGAACGACCTCATCGTGTGCTACAACCACGAGCGCGAGATCAACAACATGCGCAACACCCTGCGCCTCGCCAACGTCAGCAACATCAACGAGCATCACTATGAGTATCAGAGCGGCATCTACTACATGGATATCGTCTCTACCCTCGAGAAGACAGGCGACTACATCATCAACGTGGTCGACACGCTCAAGAACGAGATACGCAGCATCAGCCCCGCCAAGCGATGAAACAGGCCGTGACAATATATGGAGCCTCGAGCCCTAAGATAGACCCCGTCTATCTCGATGCCGCCCGTGAGGTGGGCGCGCTGTTGGCCGCCGCCGGCGTTCCGCTCGTGTGTGGCGGCGGGCGCACGGGCATCATGGCCGCCGCCATTGACGGCGCTGTCGGGGTCGGCGGCACCGCCATCGGCGTCCTGCCCCGGTTCATGGTCGAGCGCTCGTGGCAGCATCCCGGCCTCACACGCATGGAAGTCACACCCGACATGCACTCGCGCAAAGAACTCATGGCCACCCTCTCGTCGGCCGTCATCGCCATGCCTGGCGGCGTCGGCACCCTCGAGGAGCTGCTCGAGATCATCACCTGGCGGCAGCTCGGCCTGTACCAGGGCAACGTGGTGATACTCAACACCGCCGGCTACTTCGACCCCCTGCTCGCCATGCTCGGTCGTTCCATCTCACAGCACTTCATGAACCCCGATCACGCCACCCTGTGGATGGTCGCCGACACCCCTCGTCAGGCCGTGAGCCTCGCCCTCGACACCCCCGCCGTGCACCGACCCTTTACCCAGAAGATAGTGTGACCGCCAACACGTTGACATACAACGACCCGGTCGTCACCGCGACCCCCTCACCCTTCAGGCTCAGCATGCAGGGCGACGCCCCCGTCGACAGCGTCGTGGCGCTCAGGAGCACCACCGTCGCCGACACGTGGTCGCGCGGCCTCACCCCCGGGTCTCATGTCACCGGCATGGAACCCTCATCAGGCATCGTCGCCCTCATCATTGCCCTCATCGCCCTGGTCGCCTTCGAGTCACAGCAGCTCCGACGCATCCTCTCGGGCCTCGACACCGACCTCCTCGGCGTGCGCCGGCGCGACAACGCCTTCGACAGCCACACCACCGCCGAGTCACGCACCATCGCCCTGCTCCTGCTCCTCACCTGCGTGTGTGAGGCCATACTGCTCGGCGTCGCCACCCGCGGCCCCGCAGTCGTCGCCGACGGCACCGAGCTCGCCGCCTTCATCGCTCTCACGGTCGCCTACTACATCTTCCAGTGGGTCGCCTACAGCATCATCGGCTACACATTCACCGACACGATAAACACCGTCCAGTGGCGCAAAGGCTTCAACCTCTCACAGGCCGTGCTCGGCCTCGCCCTGCTGCTCCCGGCCGTCATCGTCCTCTACTATCACCACTCGGTCACAGCGCCACTCATCGTCGCCGCGATACTGTACATTTTGGCCCGTATCGCATTTTTATGCAAGGGATTTAGGATTTTTTACAACCAATTGCCCTCTTTAGTCTATTTTATTTTGTACCTTTGTGCGCTGGAATTAATCCCGGTACTTCTTGTCATCAAAACCGCGTCCTGTGTGGATTGGTTCAAGTAGCGCCGGGCTGAATTATATTTAGATTAATCTTTATATAAAATCGTGAAAATTAAGAAGATACTGGTTTCTCAGCCCAAACCGTCCTCTGAGAAATCACCTTACTATGACATAGCAGCCAAGTACGACGTTGAGCTTATATTCCGTCCCTTTATACGCGTCGAGGGGCTGAACGCGCGTGAGTTCCGTCAGCAGAAAGTCAATATACCCGATTTCACCGCCATCATATTCACCGCCCGCACGGCCATCGACAACTTCTTCCGTCTGGCCGAGGAGCTCAGGTATGCCATTCCCGACGACCTCAAATACTTCTGCACCAGCGAGTCAATCGCCCTGTACCTTCAGAAGTATATCGTCTACCGCAAACGCAAGATATTCTACTGCGAGAACGGCAAGATAGCCGATCTCGTGCCCCTGCTTGCCAAGCACAACAAAGAGAAGTACCTGTACGTCATCAGCGACGTCCACAAAGAAGACCTAAGCCTGCTCGACAAGGGCCGCATCAACTACACCAAGGCCGTCATGTACCGCACAGTCAGCAACGACTTCGAGCCCGGCGAACCCCTCGACTATGACGTACTGCTCTTCTTCAGCCCCGCAGGTATCAACTCGCTCAAGAAGAACTTCCCCGACTTCGACCAGACCAACGTCGCCATCGGTACATTCGGCGTCACCACCGCCAAGGCAGTCAATGATGCCGGTCTCAGGCTTGATTTCCAGGCCCCCACACCCACCACGCCATCGATGCCCGCCGCCCTCGAGCAGTTCCTCAAAGATAACATGGACTCAAAGTAAGAGGGCCTGTCACCCCTCATCACCCCTCCCGATG
>CAMWLW010000042.1 GCA_947175245.1 uncultured Bacteroidales bacterium | reverse complement strand
TAGAGCATCAGCTTCCCAAGCTGAGGGTCGCGGGTTCGAGCCCCGTTTGCCGCTCAAAATAAAAAATCCACCGTCGAGGTGGATTTTTTTGTATGGGGGTCAGCGTGTTGGCGGGGGTTACATTGAGGAGTGCAGGATGAGGGAGAGGCGGGTGTAGACGCTTTCACAGCGGACGAGGAGGATGACCTGAACTTTGCCGCCGGGTGTCCAGGCGCTGTTGGTAAAGGATATGCGGTTTCCGTTCAAATCGATATCAAGGACATGTTTCATGTCGGAGCCTTCATAATCGTAGGTCTCGATGTAGTCGTCGATCTTGCAGTCTCGGGGGAAGGCATACTCGGCGGTCTCGATGTCGGGGTCGTCTTTCCGTGGCTTGAGTTGGAGGTCGATGGCCGAATCCCACGCGGGGAGCTGTTTGACCCGGGGTGAGCACTCGGCGTAACTGATTTTGGCGCCGGCTATATTGTTGGCGTTGTCGTAGATCCACGAGTCGACGTATAGGTTGTAATAGACGCCGTCGACAGGGAGTGCGCGTGCTCCGGCAACGGTAAGGATGTCCTGGCCGGGGGTAATCTGATAGTAGTTGCCGGGGGTGACGGCTATTTCCTGTGCAATCTGGGTGAGGTTGGGGTTGGTGCTGAACGTGCCTTTCTTGCCGAGGTCGGCGATGCCGCAGTAGGATGACGTGAAGTTGATGGATGAGTTGATGTAGACGTCGGAGGCGCCGATGGTTGTCTCGCTGTCGCCGAACATCATGTTTAGCGGAATGGCGTTGGCCGGCAGGGTGGGCTCATCGTCGTTGCTGCATGATGTCACAAGGAGGCAGGCTATAAATAGGAGTGGGGTTATAATATGTTTCATATCAATGGGCATTAATTTATCGTTTGCAAAGGTAATTAAAAGCCCACGGGATACAAGTGTCGGTCGCCCTAAAATCTACAAAAAGTGATAAATTAAGTAACAGTTATTGGCGGTGGATGAAGTTGATGTGCCGGCCCGGCGGGGGTGAGGGCTATTCTGAAACAAGTGATGCCGCTCCCCGGGGGGGAAGCGGCGTCGGTGTATCGTTGGGTATGCGTGAGGGATGGGCTCAGGCGTTGTCGAGCATCTCGATCTTGGCGGCGAGGGTCTGGATCTCTTCTTTGATGCCGGCGATGCGGCGTTCCATCTCGGCGATCATGGCGTTGCCACGGCCCGACTTGGTGGTGAAGAAACCGAGGTTGTTCTCGCATGTCTTGAGTTCCTGGCGCTTGGCTTCGTAGGCGCGCAGGATGCGCTCGCGCTCGCGTGAGAGCTTGGCGGTGTCGTTGGCGATGTCGGCGAGGGTGTTCTCGAAGCGTGCCATCGAGCGGCTGGAGCGTGAGAGTTTGAAGCGGTCGCGCAGGGTGTTGACGGTGGCGCGGTATTCGTCGTAGACTTTGTCTTTGTCGCGGAAGGGTACGTGTCCGGCCTGGCGCCAGTCGGTGTCGGCCTGTCGCAGGAGGGCGTTGACCTCGTCGGCGGGGGTGTCGTCGGCGACGTCCTTGAGGCGGGCTATGATGTCGCGTTTGGCTTTGAGGGCTGCCTGCTCGCCTGAGCGGAGGTCGCTGAGGTCTTTTTTCTTCTGCTCGAAGAAGTAGTCGCAGGCTTGCTGGAAGCGTGTCCACAGGGTGTCGCTCTGCTTGCGGGGTACGGCGCCGATGGTTTTCCACTGGCGCTGGAGCTCGACGAGGCGGTCGGCGGTGCGGCGCCAGTCGGTGCTGTCCTTGAGTGATTCGGCCTCTTCACACAGGGCGGTCTTGCGGGCGAGGTTGTCGGCCTGACGGTCGCGTGCGGCTTTGTAGAACTCGGCTTTGGTGGTGAAGAAGCGGTCGCAGGCTTCGCGGAAGCGGGCGAAGAGTTTGTTGTTGACGCGGTGTGAGGCGTAGCCGAGGGTGCGCCATTCTTCCTGTGCGGCGAGTATGGCGGCTGTCTGCTCGTCCCACTGCTTGAACGATGTGAGGGCTGTGAGGTCGATGGCCTCGACGCGCTCACACAGGGCGGTCTTGGCGTCTTCGTTCTGCTGTTCGCGGGCTTTGCGCTCTTCAAAGAATGTCTGATAGCGTTTGTTGACGACGGCCGAGGCGTCTTTGAAGCGGTTCCAGAGGTCGTCGCGCAGTTCTTTGGCCACGGGGCCGGTGTCGCGCCATGTGTCGTGAAGCACCTGGAGGCGCTTGAAGGCGAGAACGACGTCGTCCTCGTTGGCGAGTGACTCGGCTTCCTCACATATCACGGTCTTGGTGTCGAGGTTCTTGCGGAAGTCGTAGTCGCGCAGGTCTTTATTGATGCGGTACTGGTCATAGAAATGCTCGACGGCGTCCTGGTAGCGTTTCCACTGGGCTGTCGACTCGGTGGCGGGTACCTCGCCGGTCTCTTTGAACTGCTGCTGCAGCTCTTTGAAGCGGGGGAACTCGCGGTTGACGTTGTCGGCGTCGGCCGACATTTCGAGCATCTGTCCGATTATCTCTTCGCGGCGTGCGAGGTTGGCGGCGCGCTGTGCCTCGACCTGGGCCAGGCGCAGGGCTTTCTTCTCCTTGATGACCTCGAGGATGGCTTTGAAGTCGCTGTCGATGGCGTCGTTGACGGGTTGGGCAGGCGTTTCGGCAGCTTCGGCGGGCTCGGCATCGGAACGACGGAATGCATAGAACTGCTGTTTGAGACTCGAGAGCTCTTCGCGGGTTATCTCGTCGGCATCACGCTCTGAGAGCTGACGGGCGGCTTCGAGCACCTCCTCGACAGTGGAATAGTGTACGCGAGGCTTGGCCTCAGTTTCTTCTACAGCAACATTAGTCTCAACAACAGGCTCGAGAGCCTCTTCGGGCATTTCCATAACAATGTGGTATTAAATCGGTTAACATAAAGCTATGCCCAACGGCGGGAATAGCAGTGCTCAAATTTAGGAAAACTTTGGCGATAAAACAAAATTTATTTGATAAAACGTGCTGTGAGCCAACGGCGCACGGGCTCGTCGTAGTAGCGCAGCAGCAGCCAGGCGAGAGTGATGACAGTGACGATAATGCCGCCGGCGACGGGCCATGCCTGGCTGAAAGTGATATTGTTGTTCCACACCCAGGCATAAAAGAGGTACATGAACGGGTAGTGGATGATGTAGACGGGGTAGGAGATGGCGCCGAGGAATGAGCATGTGTGCTGTGACCAGCGGTCGGTGGTGATGCCTGACGCGCCGAGGTAGACGATGAGGGGGAACACGAGCAGGGTGCACAGGGCGTCGTAGCCGGCGTTGGCTATGGGACACGTTTCGCCGCCGATGAAGGGTACTGACAGCACGGCGACGATGAGTGCCGAGCAGAGCCAGAAGGCGCCGCGTATCCTGGCGGGCCTGAAGCGGCGCGACAGGAGCAGGCCGGCCGAGAATGAGAATGTCATGCGGGCGAGGCCCATCCAGAAGCCGCCGTTGGCTGCCGTCCAGCCCACGCCGAGGTGGAAGTCGCCCGAGCCGTTGCCGAGCGCGATGGCGGCGAGAACGATGCCCGAGGCGACGACGAACAGGGTGAGGGCGCGTGTCGACAGGCGGTGGAGGAAGAAGGCGTAGAACAGGCTGCCGATGTATTCAAAGAATAGTGACCATGAGGGGCCGTTGAGGGGGAACATCTCGCCGTTGCCGCGCACCTCGGGGGCGGTGCCTGGCAGCGCCGGGATGAGGAACAGGCCGCAGATGAGCGAGAGGATGACGGCCGGGGTGCTGACCGGAGTGTGATCCCAGTGCTCGCAGCCCTGGATGACGAATGACAGGACGCCGAGCAGGACGCCGATGACGACCATAGGTTGCAGGCGTATGATGCGGCGCAGTATGAAGTTGGCGGTCGACATGCCGCGTTGCCAGCGGCCGTCGTAGGCATAGCCGATGACGAAGCCCGAGAGGACGAAGAAGAAGTCGACGGCGAGGTAGCCGTGGTTGATGACCTGGTCGCGCGATGATGTGGCGAAGCCCTCGCCCACGTGGTAGAGTATCACCATGAGGGCGGCCACGCCTCTCAGTCCGTCGAGCAGGTCATAGCGCGGTTTTGCAGTTGTCGGGTAATCCATACACTTAAGTTGATTGTTACCCGGGCAAAGGTAATCAAAATCGTGGACAAGGGCAACAATCAGGTTGTTTTTACTTCAGGTGCCAGTAGACGACGTAGCGGTGATGGTGGGCGTCGTAGAGGGGCAGCAGTTCGACACCGTTGGGGGCGCGGAAGTGCAGCGGCTCGGCTGTGGGTGTGATGGAGCGGCCGGGGTTGGCGCGGTCAATGGATATGGTGTCGGGCAGCGTTGCCGGCAGCCGGTAGTCGTAGGTGTAGTAGTCGTTGCGCACGGTCGGGTCGGAGAATGGTGCGGGCGACTGCATCCCCTCGGTGCCGAGGTTGCCGGCCAGGACGATGGGGCCGTAGAGCAGCGCGCCGCGGTCGGTGTCGCCGGCTACGGTCTCGAGCCGCAGCGACATGGGGTAGTCGACGGTAATGGTGTCGCCGGCCTTCCAGTGGCGTTTGAGTGTGATATAACTCGACGGGGTGGCACGGCCTGTTGACTGCCGGCGGCCGTTGATGCGCACGGTGGGCTGGCCGCTCCACGACGGGTAGCGCAGGGCTATGGTCATCGGGGCATCGGGCGCCGTGTCGACGGTGAGGGTGACACGGCCATCGGCGGGAAAGCCGGTGGTCTGGGTCACGGTGAGGCCGCGGTCGCGCCAGGTGAGGCGTGAGGGTATGAACAGGTTGACCATCAGGGTGTCAGTGCCGCCGTGGTAGTAGATGGCCTCGGCATACTTGGCGTGGCTCTCGAAGCCGCTGCCGACACAGCACCAGAACGACTGCTCGGGGGTGCTGTAGACCTTGTAGGCGCCGTTGAGCAGTGGCAGGAAGTAGCACACCATGCCGGTGGCGGTGTCCTGCTGGGCGAGGATGTGGTTGAACAGGGCGCGCTCGTAGTAGTCGGCCACCACGGGCGACGCGTCCCAGCAGAACAGGTGGCGCGAGAGCTTGAGCATGTTGTAGGTGCAGCATGTCTCGCCCGTGTAGCCGTTGATGAAGTCGGCCATGCGTGCGGGGTCAAAGTAGTGCTCTTTCTGACTGCTCGAGCCGGTGACAAACGAGTGGTGGTCGGTCATCTCGTGCCAGAACAGGTCAGAGATTGCGCGCGAGTCGGCACTGCCGCCGAGCTCGTAGTTGCGGGCCTCGCCTATAACTTTGGGTATGAATGTGTTGGTGTGCTTGGTGCCGAAGTCGGTGTCGCCGTCACGCAGGGGGGCGATGACGTCGTTGTGATAGAAGAAGGCGGCGAGGTCGCGGTAGCGGGTGTCGCCGGTGATGGCATAGAGGTTGTAGAACGCCTCGTTGATGCCGCCGAACTCGTTGCGCAGCATCAGGCGGCGCGTCTCGTCGGGCAGCCCGTTGAGCTTGCCGTGGGCCCAGTCGCCCATCTTGCGTGCCACGTCGAGGGCCTGCGCGTTGTCGGCGTACAGGTATTGGTCAATGAGTCCGGCCAGGAGCTTGTGGAGCGTGTACCAGGGCGCCCAGACGCTCTTGCCGCGCATGTTGCGGTTGATGAGCTCCTCGGGGAAGGCGCTCAGGTAGCCCGTCGGGCCCAGTGCGGCCTGAACCTCGGCGAGTCCGCTCACGAGGCTGTCGCCCTTGAGCTTGAACAGCGGGTCGCCCGTGGCGGCGTACATCAGGCCGTAGGCCGAGAGCAGGTGTCCCGTCGTGTGGCCGCGCAGGTCACAGTCGAGCGACTCCCATCCGCCGAGCTTCGGGACGCTCTCATAGCCGCCCTCGAGTCCGGCAAAGACACCGGCATTGGTGCGGAAGCTGTGCAGCAGGCGGTTGACCTGTATCGATGCCATCCACGCCGAGTCGCGCGCGAGATTGTCGCGCACGCGGCCGGGCAGCAGCCTGACGTCCTTGAGGTCAAAACTTTGGGCCTTGACAGGCACACCGGTGCCGACGGCCATCTTGCCGGCATGCTGACCGGGATAGACCGACTGAGCCGCGGCGCCGCAGGCCACGACCGATATTATAACTGTGAGCAGGTGACGTATATTCATGATCGGTTGTTTTTATCCTAATACGTCCCACCCCGCTCAGTTACTCAAATACGCTTTCGTATCGCGGTTTAACCGGCCGATTTATTTGATGTCGAGAAGTCGGCGGTATTTGTCGCAGATTTTTTGCATGTGCTCCTTCTTACGTTGCCGGGCTTTCTCAATGAAAGCGATCAGCTCACTTGACGGATTCGGAATCCGTATTACGTTTGTTGTTTCCATAATCAAAATCAGTTGAGTTTGAAGACGAGGCGCCGGACGTCGCCGGCTTTTCTTATATTGCGTCTAACGGGTTGTCGGGATTGAAATTGAGTAAAAAATCGGTGCGGTAAGATAACAAATCGTTAATCTCGCTGCACATAAATACGCAGTTAAAATCGTAGATGGGTTTACTTGTTCCAATATCGTCAGGTCGTTTTAGTTTTAACTCAACATTATAGTAGTTTATGAGAGTGCCATCCTCGGTACCATCGGCTGCAAAAAGGAATAGGTATTTACATCCCACTATATCCCTAACCTTTTGGATTATAGGTACTATGTGGTACCAAAATATCACCTTGCCAAGTGGGTGTGGAAGAGCATACTTTTTCCACTTCTCACGTGCGAGATCGTTAGAACAAAAATGTACCAATTCAATTCCTGAATGTGTATTTTCTACCCGAATAATATGTTTATTAGGGTCTCTTGATTTATCGCCAGATAAAAATTCCCAAAGGCTTCTCTTTTTTATCGATTTGTCTCGTATAAAACGCTTCACATCAGCATCTGAAATATCTTTTCCAGCCCTGAATTGCTCGAGAATAATTGCAGCTAAATCTTCCTCTTCTTTATCTTTTGGATTAGAGATCAGACGTTTGGCAAGATTGTATGCTTTTTTGCGTTCTTTAATTTGTACCTCGTCAAGATGCTGATATAATGCACCACATTTTAACGAGAAAAAGAATAGTGGAACGCCATCACTGCTCTTGATAATGTAGTAGGCCGTAGATCCTTCTTCGTCTTCTGACCAAGCGGTGTTACGCAGCCCATCTATTAGATTGGGATTCCTCTGGTTTTCAAAATGCTTGACCAGCTCACGATGTTCAGCGACCGATGACAATCGGTGACACAATAGACTGCCCAATAGATCGTGCTGCTGCTGAGTAATCTGCATGAGTATTAATTTGCGCCGACGCCCAATTGGGAGATGAAGTACCTCCTTAATTTAATCCTGTCAGCATCGACCTTGATATCTTCTATTGTCATAGCGCGATCGCAATGGTCAACCGGACCAAGACCTTTTCGGGCGTTTTGCCATGAGAATTCACCGTGTGACAACCTGCTTAGACTCCATGAATCTTTGCCGGCATACTGTGAAAATACTTTATCGAATACGGGCTCCAGTTCCTCTTTGAGCGAAAAACCTGCCTGTGGTGTCAGCTCTCTAAAAATTCTGGAATAATTACGCACTGCCACCAAAACAGGACCATATTTCCACGCATAGAACGATTCGCTGAACAAGGGCTTACCAAGTTGGATCAGCGATTCACGTTGAGCAAAATATAGCAACTTGTGAAGTTTCATTTCATCAATCGAATCTCCAAAAGTATCCTTGTAGCGTGAAGCTACATAACGTGCATATGTGATTGCTGATTCCATATATAACCACTATTATACTGCAAATATAGTCAAATTTCTTAAAAAATCCAAATTTTCAGCTTGCTTGTCGATATTAATATGTTAATAATCAACTGTTAGTATAACATATTAAACGAGTCGATAGTTTTATGGGCGTAGATTTCATTGGGTGTTTTCTATGCTCATTTTCGCAAGGGGTGGGGTCAGTCGAGTTTGAAGACGAGGCGCTGGACGCCGTCTTGGTAGCGGGAGCTGGAGATGCGGAAGCGGCCTATCTCGGCGGTGTGGCTGACGTGTGTGCCGGCACACAATCTTTGTGCCGTCCTCGTTGAGAATAAGCACTGACACGGCGAAGCCGAAGTGCTTGAAGTCCTCGACGGCACTCTTGACCAATGCGGAGGCTTCTGTGGCGCAGTATTGCAGCCCCGAACCGTAGCAGACTTCGGCGTTGAAACATTGGCAGGTTTTCAACCGAGTTGAAATTGAGGTCGGAAAAAGAGAAGTCCATAACTTGCTGATTTATGCAGCGAAGTTATGGGCCTTATAACGGTTGCGAAAAGACGCTTATTTTTTTCTTTTTGAAAAATTTTATACGTTTTATAGTATGTCCTATGGCAAATGCTATCATTAAAAATCCGATTTTTCCATGAACGCCGCCTAATGGACTATGCACATTTGATAGGAGCCAATGGATAAAAGTTGCTACACCTGATATGAAAGTAAGAACATACAGCCACCAAAGTATGTGTGTCGGTACTTTAAGTTTGCTAAATTTAGTAAGCCACTTTTTCCATTGAAAATGAAGATAAATATGCCATACGACAAGACACATGAACGGCAGTGCCACTATTATATGGAAAATAACCGGGAAGAAGCCACTACTCGAAGTCGCTTCTAACTGTATGCTTGATGCGAGGACAATCGGCAGAAGGATTGCTAATGTCCAATCGCATATCTTTAATTTTTGTGCCTTTGTCATACTGCAAAGTTACAGATAATTTGCGAGTTATCAAAGGAATACTTCAAACCGTTTACACTGAATTGACGGTAAACGCTGCGCGAGCCTCGAAACCGGGCAGGTTTTCTATGCTTGGAAGCATAGCGACGTGGTCGGTTACAACCGAGTTGAAATTGAGGTCGGAAAAAGAGAAGTCAATAACTTGCTGATTTATGCAGCGAAGTTATAGACCTTATGACGGTTGCGAAAAGACGCGGTTATCGGTGTTTCGAGAAAAGTAAGTCCAGATTTTCTTCTGTAAAAGATTTATCACATGCTTTCTTGTGGTCTGCATCATATATTGGCACTATTGTAGCATCGGCACCGGAGGATTGCAGTTTTCCTACTAACTCATTAATTCTTGAATAGGAATTTTCTTGAGTACCAACAGTACATACAACAGGTGTTTTCAATAATGGTGCTATATTCTTGCCTCGATAACCTCCTGAAGAAATAAGAGCAGCTTGAAAATAGTCAGGATTTTTAGCAATGAGAAGCCACGTGCCGGCAGCTCCCATAGAACGCCCAATGATAAAAATCTTGGATTTACTGATTGGGTGTTCTGAAACATATTTTTCTAAAAAGGGCATTAAATGCTCTATATATGGTGTGTTATCTTTAAGATTTTCAACACCGCCCTCGAATGGTGAACGATGTGGCCTCATTCCATTGCCACGAGGTCTGTTATCACGCGAATTTTCACCGTTCCACGATGCAGTTTCAGGACATTGGGGCGCGATGAAATATGCGTGGATATTCTTGCGTTGCAGATAATTATAAATATCACAAACAGCATTACCGGCAAGCTGAGATAAATTATCCTTTCCTCTACCACTTGCACCGTGTAGAAAAATAATCAAAGCGGCAGAATCGGAGGCTTCGGGAGATATTAGTGTTTCCCGAAATTGTATCACTCGAGCGTTTACTGTGTCGGTTCTTGCCTTAAATGCTTCTTTAATTTCCTTAGCCACGGTTTGGTTGCGCTGTGCATAACAATAATTGCCAATAGAAGCAATTAGAATGGCAAATAGAATTAGTGATAATTTTTTCATAATGTTGTTGGTCTGTATAAATTTTGACGTTTCAATTATGAAAAAGTTTAATAGGCTTTTTAGAGGAATACTTCAAGGTCATTGACTTTGAAAATTGAATTTGTCGTTGAATATTCCAGGAGTCTGAGGGGTACGGATTTTGATGTCGGATTGGAGAATCGGGGAAGGGGTGGGGTCAGTCGAGTTTGAAGACGAGGCGCTGGACGCCGTCCTGGTAGCGGGAGCTGGAGATGCGGAAGCGGCCTATCTCGGCGGTGTGGCTGACGTGGGTGCCGGCACACAGGCATTGGTCGTAGGGGCCGATGTGGACGACGCGCACGGTGTCTGACGCTCCGTCGGGCAGCCGGCTCATGTCGAAGTGCTCCATCGCCTCGGCCCGGGTGATAAATTCCTCGGTGACGGCGACATCGGCCGCGATGGCCGCGTTGACGTACTCTTCGAGCGATCGCAGTTCGTCGTCGGTCAGCGCCGCCGGCATGTGGTAGTCGAGCTTTGATTTCTTGCGCTCGACGTGGGTGCTGAACGCGCGGCCACATCCATATCGGCGCGCCATCTCGCCGTTGAGCAGATGCTCGGCCGTGTGCATGGGCGGGTACTCCTGTTTGTTGTGTTCGTTGAGTTCGGGTCGTTCCATAATCGCTGATATTTTTTTACAAATATAGTGATAATTGCTTATATTTGTACTATGAAGCTAAAATCTGAACGTCATGCATGATATCTGGAACCCGTGGCACGGATGTGTGAAGGCGAGCGAGGGGTGTGACCACTGTTACATGTATTTCCTCGACCGCACACGTGGCGCCGACGGCCGGCAGGTGTACCGCACGGGCAATTTCGACTACCCGCTGCAGCGCCGTCGCGGCGGCGGTTACCGCGTCGTGAGCGGCGAGCAGATAAGGGTGTGCATGACGTCGGACTTCTTTCTCGACGAGGCCGACCGGTGGCGTCCCGATGCCTGGCGCATAATCAGGGAACGCAGCGACGTGAAATTCTTTCTCCTCACCAAGCGTCCCGAGCGCGTGGCCGCGTGTCTGCCGCCCGACTGGGGTGACGGCTGGGAGAACGTGATGTTCAACGTCACGTGTGAGAACCAGCGGCGTGCCGACGAACGTATGCCCCTGCTGCTCGAGCTGCCGTTCAAGCACAAGGGGGTGATGACCGCGCCGCTTATCGGGCCGGTCGATATCGACCGATACCTCGCAACCGGCCTTGTTGAACAGGTGATAGCCGGGGGCGAGAACTATGACGGCGCCAGGCCGTGTGACTTCGATTGTGTGAAGTCGCTGTCGGCCCAGTGCAGGCGCCACGATGTCACGTTCTGTTTTATCGAGACCGGCACGCGGTTCATCAAGGACGGCCGCACGTACACCATCCCGAGCAAACGCGTGCAGGCCGAGATGGCGCTGAAAGCCGGCGTGAACCACACGGGCCGCCCGGCAGTGTACGACCTGCGCGACCCGCTCGGGTTTGAGATCGCCCCCGAGTGCCTGTACCGGCCCACATTCGGCCCCGCGTGCGTGACCTGTGGCAGCCGCCCTATATGTAACGGCTGCAGTCACTGCGGCAAGTGCTCAGGCTGACACCGCCGCCGTCAGCCCTGCTGCATGGGCGTCATGTGGTAGCCCAGGGCGTTCAGCTCCATAGCCATGCCGGCCAGATATAGCTGATGCAGGGCGGCGATATAGCAGCCGAGGGCTGCCTCGGTTCCCGGCTCGACATGCTCATGGCTCAGCAGGCTGTAGACCCTCGACGCACACTCGGCCACGAGCCCGGTCACCTTCTCGGCAGCCTCGCCGGCATATCCGAGCACGTCCTCGACCACAGCCTCGTCCATGTTGTCATATCCGCGGCGGTCGCGCAGCTGTTCATAGATGTTTTTCTCGGCCGAATATTTGGCCCAGTCGGTGTCCCAGTACCAGGCCATCGCCATGCCTATGAGCATGGCCCAGCCGAGCGACACCACAGGGTATTGCCCGAACTCGCGCGCCCCGTCGGGCATATAGGCGCGTGCAATCTCGCCCCAGCGCTCCTCGACATCGGGACACTCAGGCACGTGGGCGTCGAGCGCCCCTTTGTGTTGCAGAAAAGACTCCAGGTCGGCCTTGACCTTGGCCTCAAAATCGCGGGCTATAGCTTTGTTATCCATCGTGTGTCAGGCTTTGATTTTGATTAATAATACTTTAGAATCGGCGTTGGCCACCACGCTGTGAGGCACACCCTCACCCACGAGCATGAACTCGCCCCGGCCGATGGTGTGGGGCACGCCGTTCATCGTGAAGATTATCTCGCCCTCGAGCACGTTTACCATCAGCTCGGCCGGAGCCAGGTGCTCGTCGAGTTTCTGACCGGCGGTGAAGCCCAGCAGTGTCGCGCCGCCATTGGTGTTACTGAAGATGTGACGCACCTGCACGCGGTCAGAGTGGTCGTTTATCTGTGAGGCGAGCTTGTGTACCTCGCCAAATCTGAAGTTTGTTTCCAACATAGCAATGAGATTTAGATTTATAAGTTACATTGTCTATATTACCAACAACCCGGGGCGCCCGATTGTTGACCCGCTACAGCCACGACTGCCATCGGTCGCACGACGTTCTGACAAACCGTGCCCTCTCGGTGTCGGGGAACAGCTTGACGATGGTTTTCAGATTGCCGAGAATGTAGTGGGCCTCGGCGCGGGCCTCGTCGGTCTGCAGCATGGCGAGTGAGGCCGCCACCTCTTTCTCATAGCGGTCATACACGGGTTCAAAGTCGGTCGACCTGTCATAGTCATACAAGAACTCATAATTTTCCTCGGCAAAGTTGTAGTCATAGTAATCCAGTATCGGTTCAAAGTTACCTACCCACCCGTCCCAGTATTGTGTCAGTGCCCAACAGTAGCCGAACGAGTTCTGGCGTCCTATGGCATACATCAGCCGTGCCAGGCCGCGTTCATCGCCGCTCCGGCCCGTGGTCATCGTTTGCCGGTATTCAGCCATGCGGTTGGCGAAGTCCAGTTTGGGATTGCCCGAGGTGATGTTTTTGTCGCCGAACGGGTCGCGCCTCAGATACCAGGATATATTCATGTGTCGTATATACCGCTCGCTCACAAACGATAAATATGTCCGTGCCCGCTCATAGTTCCCTTCACGCAGGGCCAGTGTCCCGATTAGCTCGTTATAGTAGTCGCGGTCGGTGCGTGCCTTGCGGCGCAGGAAGTCATTCATCGGCCCGTGACTCTTCATCTGATTGCAGACAGCCACAAGCTGTGCCGACGACAGGCTGTTCATGAGCTGAAAAGTCAGGCAGCCGTAATCGCTCACGCTCCAATAATCGTAATAATCCGAATCGTTATCATAACAGTCGGCAAATCCGGCCAGCAGTATGGCACGGCTGTAGTCCTTGTTATGCCACAGGCGCGGAATCCAGTGGGCGTATATCACGTTAAGCATCCCGCGTATTAACTCATAGTCAATTCCTTTTTTGCCGTCAATCCATTTCAGGTCGGCAAGCAGCTCCTCCTGGTGGCCTGTCATCGCGTCAAGTTTCATCTTGTATATGCGCGCCCTGTCGTGCAATTCGCTGCTCGAGAACCGTTGCTGCAATGCCTCGTAGATGAGCGTGCGTGCCCCGGCCGCGTCGTGGCAGTACGTGTTGGTGACGTAGGCCAGCATGAAGTTCCAGTCGCCCCGGTTGGTAACACGGCGGTCGGTCAGCAGCCGCTGCGCTACAGGAATGAGCCTGAGCATTAACGTCGTGTCGGCAGCCCGGCTGCGTATGTACTCCATGAGCTGGGGCGCGCCGGGATTGTTAGCCGCCATGTATTCGACCGGGTCGCTGCCCGTTATCGACCATATATCACCGGTCATGGCAAAAATCGAGTCGGCCGTCGCCGTGTCGCCGAGCCGACACCAGCACCCGGCCATGTACCGCCGTGCCATGCGCTTCATCAGATTATTGTCGGCTACATTTCTGAACGCCGAGTCGGCATACTCGATGCACGCATCAAACCGCCGCGAGGCAAACAGCGCCCTCGTCACCTGCAGGGCATAACGGTCGCCGAGCCGCTTGCTGCGTGCGTTCCTGCAATACTCGATTATGTCGTCAAATTCGCCCTGCTCCAGGCTGTCGTCACCCCTGTGCCGCGGATAATACCACGGCGAGTGGTGCCTGCTCCATCGCTCCTCAAGCTGCTTGGCCGTGTCCAGGAATTGTAATGCCTCATAGTCGCCCGTGTTGTTGAGGTAGATATAGAACCTGTTGTCGGTGAACAGGTGGTCGGTGCCTGTAAAACCGTTGAATATACCACGTGAGTGTTCGTACACGGCTGTCCTTATATCGCTGAGCGGAATCTGCTCATCGGTCAGCGACCGCCACAACCTCAGGTTCTCCTCCTCCTCATAGTCGGCCATGGATTTACGGTTATATTTATCGGTACCAAAGAACTCGGGCGTGGGTATGATCGGTGCAAACGGGCCGCAGGCGCCTGCGGTCACCGCCGTCAGGCTAACGGCCGACAGCAAAAAGAGTCTGAATTTCATCGTGTGTATAATTTGAAAGGTTTTTTGAATCAAGATGGTACAGTATGTTTGAGTGCGGGCGTCCGGCCAGTTGCTGCTCGATCGACCGCTTGACCTCCAGCACGTCATCATACCGCGATGCCTCGGCCCTGACGATGTCGCCTTTTCTGATGATCTTCCCGTTGTGAGGTATATCCTTGAGAGCCACATATTGAGTCGCGTTCTTAGGCTCGAACCGCGACGTGTCGGTGAGATCGAGACCGTTGGTAAGACCAGTGAACCGGCGTTCCCTGAAGAGCAGCTGCCACGAATAGGTAGGGTAGGCGACATCGAGATGCAGCCTGTAGCCGGGCAGATATTTCAGATAAGGGCTCACATCGTCGGGGTCGATTATCGAGTTGCCGGCGTCGGGATTGTTGAACGCCCCCGTGTTGTACACCATCAGTACACCGCGGTCGACCGGCGGCACCTGCCTCGCCAGCTGGTGCAGCCTTATCGTCGAGCTCAGTTTCCACGGCAGCTCAAGCTCGCCGATGCAGTGTCTCACCTGTTTGCACAGGTTGAAGAACGACTCCTCGGTCGATGTCGTCCAGTCACAGTCAAGCTGCAGCTCGGCGACATTGGTCAGCCCGTTGTATTCACACATGTTCCTGACCCTCGTCACGATATTGGACGCCAGCACATACTCCCGGCCGTTCATGGCCTTGAGCGCCTCGAGGGTAATGTAGACCACGGGGACATATTCACGGTCGGCGGCCGTTTCTTTAATCTCCCGGTACATGTCGTCGTCGATTTTCACCGACGCGTTGGGTATGGTGCGGTTCTCGGGCGAGTCGTCATACGCGTCGGCCGACACGTCAAACATGCGCAGGTAGATGCGCCCTATGCCGTGGCGGTCGACAAACTCGTGCCCGGCGCTGTCGAGCCTGAACACCGTTTTCCAGTAATACACCGCGTTGGTCTCGGCGTGTTCCTCGCGGTCACACCAGGCGGCGTCCTCCTGTTTAGTGCCGCCACAGCCTGTTACAATGATTGCCGACAGTGTCAGCAGGGTTAAAAGATGCTTCATATTCCGTCTTGTTTTGTAATACAAAATTCGACGAAAAATACCGTCCGGCAAAGCAAACTGCCCGGCGTTGTACAAACTGTCGCTTATAATGTATGAAACCCGCGCGGCCCTCTTAGCGCCACACGATGTAGTTGACGTTGGCCCACTTGTCGCCCGGGTTGTTGCCTATCATGAAGCGGTTGCCGTCGGCATCGGTGTACACCCCCGACGCCTCGCCGCCCACGAGGTAGATGGCATTGCGCACGCCCATATCGGTCAGCGCCTGTGAGAAGTCGTGAAACGTGAGACGGCGGCGGCTGGTTATCACGCTCACCGAGCCGTCGACCTCGGCCAGCGCCTTGCGTATGGCGCGCCCCTTGGGCTTGTTCTCTACCACCTGGCCGCCCACCACCAGCGGGTATTGCCTGAAGAAGTAGCCGTCGGTCATCAGCGCCTCCTCGAGCATGGGTGTCGCGTCGGCCACGCCTACCGTTATCTTGCCGTTGACAATCGAGCAGAATCCCGCCTTTGACTCGCCCTTGCTGCGCAGCTCGCCGTTGATGACACAGGCCCCGACTATCTCGCCGTTGTCGCCCCTGACGTCGGCCGCCTGCATGGCGAGCACCACCGTCGTGTCGCTCAGCGCGCCGGTGCCTATCTCGAGCACCGCCGTGGCATCGCGTGGCGTGAGTATGCTCAGCTCCACACCGCCGGCCACCGTGTCGCGCAGGGCGGTATATCCTTTGGGTGCCTCGGCTGGTTCCTCAACCTTTGGTTCGGCGGGCACTGTAGCCTCTCTCACAAGTCTCACCTCGGTCTCGTGTCCGCTGCCGGTCGCTATCATCAGCGAGGCCACGATGCCGGCCACTGTCACCACAGCCGCGAAGACCACGATGGCGACCCGGCGCTTGAGGTGACGGCGCGTCGTCGTGTTGCTGTCGCGGCCGCCATCGGCCGGCGATGACGATATCACGCGTATCTCGTTGTCGCTTATGTCACTATGTTTCTGATTCATTTCTGCGCCTCCTTTTCTAACAGTTCTTTCAGAGCCTTCAGAGCCTCGCGCGACGCCGACACCTCGTGTCTGAACGTGCGGCAGTCCGACAATATCATCTTTTGTCGCGGCGGATTGATGAAGGCGATAAAATCACGGTTCACTATCAGGCTTTTACCGATGCGTATAAATCGGTTGTCGTCGGCATCGAGCATCTCGGTCAGCCGCCGCTCGATCTGCCCCAGTTGCAGCGTCAGCACAAAGCTGCCCCCGTCGGCCATATTGATGGCCGAGTAGTTCCCGTCAGCGGCTACATATACCACCGCATCGGCCGGGACACGGACAATCTCCGTGGAGCTTATGAATACAAGACGCTTATCCATGATTTTAACACCGCAAAAATACAAATATCCCCCGACATTACCCCTATCTACACCCCTATAATGTACGAAATACCCGCGGGCGGTTACTAACTTGGCTCCGTGGAGTAGGAACCGCGGGGCTACCGGCGGCCGAGCAGACGGCTTACATCGGGGTCTTTCAGTATCACCCGTCCCGAGCTGTCGAGAATATATACAGTGGGCATGGCCGGTATATCATACAGCTCGCGGTCGAGGATGCCTGTGAGGTCGTAGCCTACCTCCCAGTTGGCCGGCATGTCGGCTTTGGTGCTGTCCCAGACATCGCGCTTACCCTCGGTGTAGATGGCCAGGACGGTGAGCGTCCCGTCGGCTATCGCCTTGTTGATGGCCTTGTCGCCTGCTATAGCGGCGAGTATGTCGCCGCAATGCGGGCACTCGGGGTCATAGAATATCAGCATGGTTTCAGAGCCTTGCATGCCATGCAGTGTCCCGCGACGCCCCTTGCGGTCAATAAATTCAAAGTCGTTGGCTATGGTGCCGCGTCGGTTGAGTGAAGCCACGCGCAGGCGTTCCTCGGCGCGCAGCCTGAGCTCCTCGGGCAGGGTGTCGACGGCAAGAAACCTATTAAGGAAGTAAATGTAACGCTCCTCGTCGCGGTAGGGTGACGAGGGGCTGCCCCAGCGCTGATAGGCGATACTGTCGACTTCGTATGGGTCAGCCGTAACGGCCGGCCGGGCAGACTTGTCAGACACAGCCGAGACCGGCGACTCGGATTGAGACACGGCGGCTTCGCCCTGCTGCTCGCTCTTACACGAGATAAGCATCGGGAGACTCAGAAGTATTACACATGATATGCTAAAACTTTTGACTGTCATATTATGTCTAAGCTGTGTTTAAGGGATGGTATTATAAAAAGATTGCGCTGCCCGTCGACACCGGGCAACGCAACCTCGTATGATAGGATTTTAATTAATCAGCAATGCCGAAAGTTATGCTGGTAGTGATGTCTGCGCCCCAGCTTTCGTTGCCGGTGATATCCTGGCTTGTCTCGAAGACGATGGGCTCGAGCTGTGCATTATCACCATTGATATGGATCTCGTATTTGTAAGCTCGGCCGGGAATCCAAACGGGTTTCCATGTGCCGCGGAGTTTGCGGGTGAGGAACACGTCATCGCCCTGAGCGACAGTGATTGTGAATTCAAGACGAAGATTGGCGTTGTCATAGTAAACGGGAATCATGAACAATGCGTCAGTCTTATTGTCTTTGATAGGCATTGCAATCTCAGTCTCTGTTGCACCCTCGGTAGTGAAACGGGTCTGATTATTCCAAACACCATCCTGCAGAGCCTTCATCTGAGCATCGGTGGGATCGGTGGGAAGAATAAGAGCATCTTTAAGAGATCTTACATTTAAGCTCGCTTTATTATAGAAGTTGCAGAGTTTTACGTCAGAAACGGTTACGGTATAACCCTGAGGGAAATCGTTGACAAACTCGGCCGATACCTTACAAAGAGCGTGTCTGAAAGAGAAGTGAACTTTATCGTTGTTTTCGTTCTTTCCATCAATGCCTTCTACTGCAGCAACGATAAGGTCATGCTGATGAGTAGCATCACAAACGTAATTGTTGATTTTGAGTCCGCGTTCGTCTAACTTGGTAGCCTCGGTCACGGTAGTGGGTACCTCAAAAGAGGGAATACCTTTGTCATCAGATTGGAGGGCGACGTCGGCGCAGCTGTAGGCATAGAAATTATACTTAGTACCGGGCATCCAGTAGCGGGTGCCTTCGTATGTCCAGCCATCAGCAGTTTTAGTTACTGTCTGGTTGTCGAACAGCTTAACGGGAGCCATTTCGTTGCCCAGGTCGTCGTTTTTGGTGTAGTAGCAATAGACTGAGAACAAGTCAAATCCATCCTGATCAAGGTCGCCGGTCACTTCGGCACGGGTCGTCTTGCGGATTACATTCTCAAAGCCGATGGCATTGCTCTGAACACTACTCTCTTCGATCACGTCGGTCTCTGTACAGGCGCAGAGTGTCGATACACCCAATGCGAGCCAAAAGAATTGCTTTTTCATTGCAGTTTTTGTTTAGAAGTTAATAATTTAATTTTAAAGTTTATTGATTAGATAATTTATTTAGTTTGTTTTAAGAGATCTATTTTAATGGTAATTCAATATTTACGGGGTCGCCCCATCCTGACAGGTCTACATCAAAGCCGCCGCCTGAGCCGATGTTCTGCTCGTCCTCGATGCGTATGTTGCGTATGTATATGACGCCGCCGCGGGGCTGCTTGTCAATCTGGTCGGTCACATCATAGTTGAACTCGATGTAGTTGCCGTTGGTGAGGCGCATCTCGAGGTTGATGCTGACGGGGGGCACATTGCGCGGCCGGCCGGCCTTGCCATAGTACTCGTCGGGGAACGACGGCACGCCGAATGTCCTGACGTGCGCCTCACAGCCATAGTCGGTGAGCGAGCAGTCGTAGAGCAGGATGGCGGAATTGTCGGACGTGACGCCGTTGCGCAGGTACACCGACTCGGCCATGCCGCCCATAGCTCCGCGTGCCAGCGCCACGTGTTCCAGTCCGTGCTCAAACTCGTAGCGTATGATGTAGGTGTAGACCAGGGGCTGCATCGTCACGGGCATGTGGTGGTTCTGGTGGGCGTACACCTGAGGCAGCTCCTCGACGTATGCGCCATACAGCAGGTCGGGAGGGTTGACCGTGCGGGCCTCGGGGGTGATGGACTGCAGGTATTGCAGCGCCGAGCGCGAGCGGCTGCGCGATGTCGTGGTGGCGCGGGCATCGTTGAGCGAGGCCATGTCCTCGAGCACGATATACTCGGTGTCGCCGTTGTAGAGCAGGAACGACTTGTCGGTGGTATTATCGATAGAGATATTACCGCCCTTGATGTTGAGGAAGTTGTCCTCCGACGTCCCGTCGTGGCGGAATTTCACAAGGTCGACCCACTCGGGCAGGTCGGGTCGCATCGACTCGTAGCCGAACCCGTGCAGCCCGGCATCCCAGTTGACGACATGGTTCATGCCGTAGTCGCGCTCCCACTCCTGTTCCCACGACAGCACGATGTCGGCCGAGGGGAAGTGGTTGTAGCACAACTCCTGGCGGCACGACGAGAGCAAGGGCAGCACGGCGAGCATAACGGCTTGTATGTAATACCTTATATCCGTCATAGGGCCGGGTTGCTCCTTGTTAATTTGTTTTTGTCTAAGAACCGCCACACGATCGAGAGCTTCACCTTCAGCGGGCCGAAGTAATTGAGCTCCTTGGTGCGCAGGTAAAGATGGTGACCCTCAAATGGGCGGTACTCTTTATAGCGTGTGTAAAGATAGCCGGCGCCAACCTCGGCCTCGAGCGAGAGATTGTGGCGTATGGGCCACATATAGCCGAGCGAGAGTCCGGCCATACCGCCATCGCCATAGTAACCTGTACCGCCGTTCAGCAGGTCATACCATCCGCCGCCGGCGATGACGCCGACATACATGCCGTGCCACGGCTCGCGGGGTTTGATCCAGTAGCGCGCCTCGGCGTCGATGATAGCCACACGGTAGCTCTTCAGCTTTTCATAGCTTCCCCACCACGCGACATTGCCCTCGAGAGCCACCGACCAGTTGTCGTTGATGAGCCATTCAAGCTCGAGGTTGGGCATGAGGATGGCATAGTAAAGCATGTTGGTTTTTAGAGCAAGAAGATGACGCGGCTTGACGTCGGGGTCGGTGATGGTCGTCGTTAAGGCCTCGGGCTGGGTCGTGGTCTCGGCCACGGTCGCCGTGCTGTCGGTGACAGCCTCGGCCGGTGTCACAAATTCATCGGTATCGATGACGGTCTCGATATCGTCGGTGGCGGGAACGCTTACATCGACGGTATCAGCGGCAGCGATAATGTCGGTCTGACTGTCGGCATAGGCATCCTCGGCCACATAGACCGTGTCGGCATCACCGTTGTCCGACTTGCGGTAGATCGAGAGCGCGAACGTATAACGCAGCTTCGGGAACAGGTTGCGCAGCATCCACCTGTAGGGACGGCCGCCTTTGAGGGCCATGAGGCGGTGTTTGCGTGTGTCGATACCGTTCACCGGGGTGCTGTCGTCGAGAATTTCGAGCACGAGATCACGTTGGGGCACATCATCACGGGCAGCCACCAGGTAGCGCAGCTCGTCCCATGCCACGCCGCCCGACCGCGTGTTGACCTGATCGCGGCCGACGCCTGTGCGGTCAATTATATATGTGGCAATAGACTCGGCACGCTTGCGGGCAAGGCGGTTGTTGGTGCGCAATGAGCCATCGGGCGATGCAAAACCACACACGTCGATGTGATCCAGATCGTCTGATGCTAAGGCCGTACGGACTTTATCGATGAACGACTCCATCGATAAAGCATTTTCGCCAAGCGCAGAATCAAAAAGTGCCCGATTGATTTTGAAGTACACTTTTACAGAATCAGCTTGAGACTGACCATACGCGGCGATAAATACGGCAAAAAACGCAAGTATGCTCGCAATGATTTTTCTCATAAACACACCAATCTCTTGATTAGAGATAATAATCACCTACAATGGTTTTATAATCAATACACTA
>CAMWLW010000041.1 GCA_947175245.1 uncultured Bacteroidales bacterium | reverse complement strand
GCACCCGCGCCGATGACAGACACCTTTATATCGTCAATCTCTTTCATAAATTATTACTTATAAATTTCTAAGAAACTGTGATCGTCGAATTTAAATTTTCGAGCATTATCTTTTGGTAGTGAGTCGAAAATTTTATTAAGGATATTGCAAGTATCTTTATTACTGTTCTTAATATTCAGTCCTTCAGATGTCTCTAAATGCGCGTAAGCATATAGCAGTCCTATTTCGTGTTCAGATAATTCTGCAATAAGCATTTTAGTTGCGTCAAATCTTTCTTTTTGTGCTTCTTCATGTTTAGCAATGAAATCTATTATCAGGTGTAAAAATTTTAAATATGGTATAAGTCTTAGTCTATGACCATCAAAATATTTTACTTTTTTCCCGTAATAATCATTCAGATATACGATATTGGGACATCTCATGTTTTCATTACTATGATTTTCACTACCAGATTGTAGTTCAAGTAATGTATTTTTTAATTTTTCTTTTCTATCTTCCATCTCATTAGTGTCATCTTTATCTACTCCACAAAATGAGATGCCGTTTAGTTTGAAATTTTTACTAACTCCGTTAAGAAATATGTAAAAGGCACAGCTGTTAAGTTTTTCGGCATATTCTTCGTTAGTCATATTATCCGGTTTACACAGGCTGTCATTCAATATCTTGAATAATGCTTTATATTCATAGAACATATAGTGAAATAATGCCTTATTATTACCAACCCCCGATAAATGACTTGATTTACAATAGTCTCGGTATACATCCATGAGATGGAAAAATTGGTTTTCGCAGCGTTCTCTCTCTAAATCAGTGTGTTGCTTTTTATTAAATATATATTGTATGTAAAATGCAGCAAATGTTAATCCGGCAGCGAATAATGCTATAGCAACACTTAACAAAGTCAGGAATGATTGATGATATTTTAAATGTAGGTCGCCGTTTACTAAATTTTCTTCAGGCAATGTATTTTCTAAAGGGAATTGATATAAGTGTATTGAGTTCAGTGATTTTGTTACGTTAGACCATGAATCAAGCAGTATAATGAATAATAATATCATGGTTGCTGCCATCACAGTAACTAAAGATATAACGGTGATATTGTGTAGATTTTTCTTTAAAGAATTCATTTTGCAAACGTTTTTTCAAAATGTTGATAATCCTTGGCATGCGTCCAGTCACCACCCCATGTAAAGCCGTTTTTTTTAAATGTTTGCACACAAATATCATTTTCCCATAGTTTATGAGGAAAATCTACCGATCGATCAACATATGGTGTAGCTTCAGAGGGCATAATAATTTGGTGCTGGTTGGCAGATTTTACATAAGGATTATATAGAGGGTTTATATCTATTGCCAGTCCATAAGCATGTTGTGACAGTTTATCTGAGCCTGCTATTTCCCTAAAATTAAATGAAGAACTATTATTATCTGCCATTGATAGATTGTCATCAGCGTTATAATAATCAATAAGACGAAACTTGTCGATCTCGTATTCAGAAGCAAATAGTTCGGATAAAACATTCAGTATGCTGTCTGCAATCAGTTTATTGCAGACTATTTCTCCAATGCACGCCTTGTGGTTGAAGTCATAATGTGATACTACCAAATATGATAGATCATTACGTGATATATAATTATTTCTTTTGAAAGATTTCCCCTCCATCAGACTAAATATTTTGTCGGGAATAGAATCTTTTATGAATGTACCTTTCATATCAGTCATTTTTGCAAAGGTACGTATAATTTTCAAACATTTGTTGTAAAACCGATTGGATATTACACGATGAGAGTCCTGCCGTACTATAAAAGATGTCGGCAGGACTCTTTGTATAAGGTAAATTGTGTCTTACTCTTGCTCGAGCAGAAAACGCTCGGCGTCGATAGCCGCACGGCAGCCTGTTCCGGCAGCCGATACCGCCTGACGGTAACGCGGGTCGGCAACATCGCCGGCAGCGAACACGCCCTCGACGTTTGTAGCGGTCGTGTTGTCTTTCAGTTTGATGAATCCGGCCTCGTCGAGTTCAATGTATGGCTTGAATACCTCTGTGTTGGGCGTGTGGCCTATCGCGAGGAAGAAACCGTCAATCGCAATCTCAAAGTGCTGCTCGTTCTCAGTGCCTTTGTTCTCAACCAGTTTGGCTCCCTCTACCACCTCGTCACCGAACAGGCCGACGGTCTGGGTGTTGAACAGGACAGTGATATTTTCCTTCTCAAGTACGCGGCGTTGCATGACTTTTGACGCACGTAATTTATCACGGCGCACGATAAGATAAACTTTCTCGGCGAGTGAGCTCAGGTACAGGGCCTCCTCACATGCCGTATCGCCGCCACCAACAACGGCAACCTTGCGCTTACGGTAGAAGAAACCGTCACATGTAGCACATGCCGATACACCCATGCCCATGTACTTCTGCTCGTCGGGAAGCCCGAGATAGCGGGCCGAAGCCCCTGTCGCAATGATTACAGTCTCGGCCGTGAATACCTTGTCACCGTCAATCGTGACACTGAACGGACGCTTGGAAAAGTCAACTTTGGTGACCTGACCGTTACGTATGTCGGCGCCATACTTCTTTGCCTGTGCTCTCAGGTCGTCCATCAGTGCCGGGCCTGTTACTCCCTCGGGATAACCGGGAAAATTCTCAACCTCGGTAGTCGTAGTCAACTGGCCGCCCGGCTGAATACCCTCAAAGAGTATCGGGTCGAGGTTGGCACGTGAAGCATAGATAGCGGCAGTGAATCCTGCAGGGCCGCTGCCTATAATCAGACATTTGGTATTGATGGTTTCCATAATGTTATAAGTTTATCATATTGAAATAAGTTTTTTGACCTAACGCAGGTCTATAATCTCAACACCCGGATAGCTTGCAGGGTTGAACCGAAATATGCTTTCGTTGACTGATTTTAGATTTTTTATGTTTTTGATGGTGATTTTGAATTGTTCGCCCGTCCGGCTTGTGACATCAATCGATTGAGGCATCCATGTCGATGAGTTGACGGTCACGCGTGCCGAGGCTATGCCCGATTCCCTGTCACGTGATACCAGCAGTATTTCATATCGTCCGGGTGCCGATGTCGCCATCTCGGCATTATAGTTTGATGACAGCGAGCCGAGTATGAGCAGCGGATTTATTTCGGCGAGTTCATCGTGCGTGGGGTTGGTGATGTTCACCTCCTTTATGGCCTTTGACAACGTCCATTGGTTTTTGCCGTCATACCATGCCGACAGGTCGTCGGTCAGAAAAACAAACTTGTTGCCCGACAGGGTGAGGGTTCCGGCCTGTGACATGCCTGATGCTTCGACCGAGAAACTTGCTTCGACAGGGGCCGAACTCATGCGGTCAACCACATGTTTCAGCACGCTCGATGCCGTCTCGGCGCCATGAGCCCGTGTTAAGCCTGTTGTCACGAGAAGAAACAAAAAGATGTTGAATAATCGTCTCATATCTTTATTATCGGTTATAGCATCGAGTCGAGCTGGTACAGGTCAACGAGCACATTGCGCGGTTTGCTTCCTTGGGCGGCACTGACAATGCCTGCCGACTCGAGCTGATCCATAATCTTGCCTGCTCGGTTGTAGCCTATCGAGAATTTGCGCTGCAGCGACGATGTCGATGCAGTGTCGCCGCCGGCACAAAGGAATCGGGCCGCATCCTCAAACAGCGGGTCGCGGTCGCTTATCGAGCCGAGCGAAATCTCACTGTCGGGAGCCGGAGGCTCGGGCAGGTAGTACGGGTGGTCAAATCCAATCTGGCCGCTGATGTAGTCGACGAGCGACTGCACCTCGGGCGTATCGATGAACGCACACTGTACGCGTTCCATCGAGCCGTTGTGTGAGAACAGCATGTCGCCTCGGCCTATGAGCTGGTTTGCGCCTGTGCGGTCAAGGATAGTCTTACTGTCGACCATCTGTGACACGCGGAAGGCTATACGGCCCGGGAAGTTGGCCTTGATGATGCCCGTGATGACGTTGGTCGACGGACGCTGGGTGGCAATGATCATGTGCATGCCCACGGCTCGCGCTTTCTGCGCTATACGTGCTATAGGGGTCTCGATGGCCTTGCCCGAGGTCATAATCAGGTCGGCGAACTCGTCGACGATAATCACGATGTAGGGCAGGTATCGGTGTCCCTTCTCGGGGTTGAGACGGTGTTCGGCAAACTTCTCGTTGTACTCTATGATTGAGCGCACATTAGCCTCCTTGAGCAGATTGTATCGGTTGTCCATCTCGACACACAGCGAGTTGAGTGTGCGTTCAACTTTTTCAGTATCGGTGATTACCGAGTCTTCCTCGCCCTCGAGCTGGGCCATGAAGTGATATTGTAGCTTGCTGTACAGGCTGAACTCAACCATCTTGGGGTCGACAAGTACGAATTTCAGCTCCGACGGGTGCTTCTTATAGAGCAGTGAGGCGATAATAGCGTTGAGGCCTACCGATTTACCCTGACCTGTAGCACCGGCCACGAGCAGGTGGGGCATCTTGGCCAGGTCGGCAATGTAAATATCATTTGAGATTGTCGCGCCCATAGCCATAGGCAGCTGATACTTACATTCCTGGAACGCTTTTGAGCCGATGACCTGGCGCATCGATACCGTCTCGGGGTCTTTGTTGGGAACCTCGATACCGATAGTGCCTTTACCCGGTATCGGCGCGATGATGCGTATGCCCAGGGCGGCGAGACTGAGTGCGATGTCGTCCTCGAGTCGTTTGATTTTGGCGATGCGCACACCCTCGGCCGGGATTATTTCGTAAAGCGTCACGGTCGGGCCTACAGTTGCCTGAATCTTTGAGATAGGTATGCCGTAGTCTTTCAATGTCTTGGTGATGCGCTCCTTGTTGCGATCCTGCTCGTCGCGGTCAACGGTATTACCTTTTGACTCACGGGCTATGAGCAAGTCGAGCGGCGGACGCTCGTAACGCGACAGTTCGGCCGTCGGGTCATAGAGTTCTGACGTGTCCTCCTGACCTTCTTCAATCTTGGTTACGTTGATATCGAAGTCGGGCGACACACTGATAACCTCACCTTTTACCTCAAGATTAGATTGTTTGTCCTCTTCATCGTTATTTTCTTCAACATTATCAGTAGTTGATACTTCATCAGTCTCGCCGACAGGAGTATGGCTTAACCCTGCATTGTCAGTCTCATCAGCGTTGTTCTCGACTTCGAGGACATTCTCATGAGTCAGCGACTCGTCGTCAAAATATACGTTGACCGGAAGCATCTCCGGGTCAGTTTCATGTTCGGCAGCTACATTCTCTTCATGAGGCATGTAGGCCGAGTGGTCAGTGCCTGTATCAGTTCCTGCAATCTCGTCGTTCTGAGCCTCGGCAGCATTTTCTACGGCATGAACCATTGCCGGACGAGCCTTGCGGTAACCGGCTATTACACGACTGCTGAACTTCAGCAGATCATTAATATATATATATGTGAGTAGGGCGGCCAGGAACAGGCTAACACACACAGCGCCAACCCACTCAATACGGGCTATGAGCCACAGGTTGATAAACCTGCCGTGTACACCGCCGTATGGGAACACGCTCTCCAGGTTCATATACAGGTCGATGATACCGGCTATCATGGACGCTCCGATTGCCGTCACAAGACATTTCAGCGTCAGGCTCCAGAAGTGGGTATTCTTTTTTGAGCCTATCAGCGTGAGTCCTAATATTATAAGATACACTACCAATACGAGCGAGCCGATACCGAGACCGTGAGTCATCAGCATGTGGGCGGTTGTGGCACCCATCGGCCCGGCGATATTCTCGACAGTAACGCCTTGCCGAATCATTTCCTCGACCGACAGGCTGTTCAGTTTGCTTTGGTCGCTTGCCGCTGTCGAGAAGTAAGACAGTGACGCGATAGCTATGTATGCCGCCAGCAGTATCAGGCCGATGCCTGTAACGGCATGCGTGCGCTTGTCCAGGAAGAAGCGTATGAATGTAGGCCACTCCCTGGGCTGTTTCTCAGCAGGCGACTCGGCCGGCTCGGTCGGTTGCTTACTTTTGCGCTTGCCTTTTGATGAGCCTTTACGCTTGGGGGCTGAGTCATTGTCAGCAGGCTGCTCAACGTTATCTGGATCGTAGTCGATAGCGTGGTTGTAAATGTCGTTGGATGATGTCATTTATCTTGGTGTGCTTTTATAGTTGTTTGAGCTGGGTGATAGTCTCGATTGGGGTAGGGGAATTGAATACATAGCTGCCGGCGACAAGTATGTCGGCACCGGCTTCCGACAACCGGGCTCCTGTCTCGAGATTGACGCCGCCGTCAATTTCGATGAGGGCATTTGAGCCCGATTCGGCTATCAGGGCTTTAAGCCGCTTGATTTTGGTGAGTGTATTTTCGATGAATTTCTGGCCGCCGAATCCCGGATTGACCGACATCAGTAAGACCATGTCGAGTTCCGATATTATGTTGACCAGTGTCGACACGGGTGTGGCCGGGTTCAGGGTCACGGCCGCTTTCATGCCGGCTTGCTTTATCTCGTGTATTGTGCGGTCAAGGTGCAGGCATGCCTCCTGATGAACGTTCATCAGTGTCGCCCCGCAGTCACGCACTCGTGTGATAAATTTCTGAGGTTCTACCACCATCAGGTGTACATCGAGAGGTTTCTCACACAGGTTTTGGATTGATTTGATGACAGGAAATCCGAACGATATGTTGGGAACAAACACACCGTCCATGATATCGAGGTGAAGCATGTCGGCCTCACTGCGGTTAATCATCTCTATGTCGCGCTCCAGATTGGCAAAATTCGCTGCCAGGAGCGATGGTGATACTAACATTTGCTTTTGGGTTTGAATGCGTTCCACAATATGTACAATACGCAGATACCGAGTAGCACACAACCGCCTATGGTAAGATAGGCGTTATACTCCTCGATTTTGGGTTCAAGTTCGTCACGGCTGTATGTGTTGCCGAGCCACCATCCCAGTGTAGCCAGGATGCAGTTCCATATAAATGCACCCAGCGTAGTGAATGTGATGAACTTGACGAGATTCATGCGGGCCAGGCCGGCCGGTATCGATATGAGCTGTCTCACAGCCGGTATGAGGCGTCCGATGAACGTCGAGACGGCACCATGTTTGTCAAAATAGGCCTCGGCGTTCTGCACCTTGGCAGGCGACAGCAGGCACGCATGGCCCAGACGGCTGTCGGCAAATCGGTATATTACCGGGCGTCCGACCCACACAGCCAGATAGTAGTTGACCAGCGAGCCCACAATAGCTCCGAGTGTAGCCACGACAACCACGCCCACGATATTCATATCGGCGCCGGCCGCATCGCTTGAAACGAGTTTTGACGTGGCGAGATAAGCTGCCGGGGGGACTATCACCTCACTGGGAAACGGTATGAACGAGCTCTCGACTACCATGAGTATGAACACCATCATATAGCCGGCATTGTCCATGAACCAGTTGAATATACCTAAGGCATCCCATGTTTCGGGCATCGATGCTGTGATGAGCAGGTCAATCATATAGGGGTTGAAAAAATTGCAGTTTGAATTATATATACAAAGGTACGATTATCTTGTAACAGGACAAAATTTTTTGCCCCGCTGTTCAAAAAATCGACGTTATTTCCACATTGCGTCGTGACGTGGATAATTTTTTTTAATGAGCTGTGCAATTTTTTTGAATCTCGTGCGTCATATAGCCAAATACCAATTATTATGAATAATATACTTGAAGTACAAAACGTCTCAAAACATTTTACAGGCCACACGGCTCTGGATAATGTATCACTGTCGGTACCTCAAGGGTCAATCTACGGACTCCTTGGCCCTAACGGCGCCGGCAAAACAACATTGATACGCATTATCAATCACATCACGGCGCCCGATGAGGGTATGGTGATGTTTGACGGTCACCGTCTCGTCGAGGCCGATGTCGCCTCGATAGGCTATCTGCCCGAGGAGCGTGGCCTGTACAAGAAAATGAAAGTCGGTGAGCAGGCTGTTTTCTTCGCCATGCTCAAGGGCATGTCACGACGTGAGGCCACCGTCAGCCTCAAGGAGTGGTTCGAGAAGTTTGAAATTCTCGACTGGTGGAATAAGAAAGTCGAGGAACTGTCAAAGGGCATGGCTCAGAAAATACAGTTTATCGTCACTGTACTGCACCGTCCAAAGTTACTTATATTTGACGAACCGTTCTCGGGTTTCGATCCTATCAATGCCAATCTTCTTAAAGAAGAGATTTTGTCGCTGCATCGTGATGGCGCTACAGTGATATTCTCGACCCACAACATGGCCAGTGTCGAGGCATTGTGTGATGAGATTACCCTGATTAACAACTCTCATAACATCCTTACAGGCAATGTGAACGAAATACGTAACCGTATAGGTGGAAACCGCACGGCATTTGTCGTAGGCGGCGACACCGCGTTGCTGTCACAGCGCCTCAATGAACTCGGTCTCTCGATGACTTCCGAGAAACTTGATAACGGCGATACCCGTCTGCTCATAAAACGGGGTGACGCCGTGTCGATGCGCTCGATTATCGACCTTGTAAACAGCACCGCCGATATCCGCATGATTGAGCCGGCAATGCCGTCGATGGAGGAAATTTTTATAGAGACCGTCAAAACGTATAATTCAACACACAACATCAATGAGTAACAAGACTGCTATCATAGTGCGCCGCGAGTATCTTGAGCGCGTCAAAAAGAAAAGTTTCATTATCACTACCATCCTCATGCCCGTGCTGATGTTGGTGCTGATGTGCCTGCCGGCACTGCTGATGAATGTGAACATATCAGATGCCCGCAACATCGGCGTTATCGACAACTCGGGCATCATCGCCGGTGGCCTGAAAGACACCGACCTGGCTCACTATACGCGGGTCGATATCGAGCCCGACTCGATGTACTCGCGCGATGAGTACGACGGCTTCCTGATTATAACCCGTGATATTATTGAGAACCCGGCCGGCGTGACCCTGTACACACGCGATGCCGGTTCGCTGGAGCTTGAGAGCTCGCTGAGCGACAATATCGCCAATATAATCGAGAACGAGCGTCTCAGGCAGCTCGACAAGGCCGATGTGCGCGATGTGCTCGACAGCGTCCGGGCCGATGTGAGCATGACAACATTCCGTCTCACTGACGGCGATGCTTCAAGCGGCACATCATCGGCCATAAGCTATGCTATAGGCCTGATAATGTCAGTACTGCTGTACATGTTCCTGCTCATGTATGGTCAGATGGTGATGACCAGCATCATTGAGGAGAAAAACAACCGTGTGCTCGAGCTCGTAGTCACTTCGGTCAAGCCTACTCAGCTCATGATGGGCAAGATAATCGGTGTAGGGCTTGTGGCCGTCACTCAGCTCGCTTTGTGGGCAGTCATCATGCTCACATTGTCGGCATCAGTTATTCCGCTGTTCTTCTCGCCCGAGATTGCAGCCGAGATAACCGCCTATAACAACGGCTCGCTCGACCCTGCCACATCGTCAATAAGCATCGAGGGTATTCAGGCACTCAGCGTTATCGGTAATCCGCTGTACATTGCCGGGATACTCGGCTATCTGTTGCTGTTCCTTGTCGGAGGCTTCCTGCTTTACTCGGCCATGTATGCCGCCATCGGTTCATCGGTCGACAATATTCAGGACGGTTCCCAGCTCCAGAGCTTTGTGATAATACCTCTTATCGTCGGCTTCATTGTCTCGACAACCATTGCCGCCAATCCGTCATCGTCATTGGCCACATGGCTATCGATGATACCGTTCACCTCGCCTATGATAATGATGACGCGCATACCCTTCGGCATACCCACGTGGGAGATTATCCTGTCGCTCGTTATCCTGTATGTCTCATTTGTAGGTGTCGTATGGTTCGCCGCCAAAGTCTACCGCGTAGGTATCTTCATGCACGGTAAGAAACCGACCGTCAAGCAGCTTATACAATGGGCCCGCTATAAATAACGGGCCCAAAAAACGGGTAAATATCGGGGATGTGCAAAATAATCGCTCGGTTTATACGTTTAATAAGTGAGATTTTTTGTACCTTTGCACGTTGATAATAGTACGACAATAGAATGAGACAACTTAAAATTACAAAATCGATTACAAATCGCGAGAGCGCGTCACTTGACAAGTACCTGCAGGAAATAGGCCGCGAGGATCTGATAACTGTCGAAGAGGAAGTCGAGCTTGCACAGCGCATCAAGCAGGGCGATGAAGCTGCTTTAGAGAAGCTTACACGCGCCAACCTGCGATTTGTGGTATCGGTAGCAAAACAATATCAGAATCAGGGCCTCAGCCTTCCCGACCTCATCAACGAGGGTAATCTGGGTCTTATCAAGGCTGCCCAGAAATTCGACGAGACACGCGGTTTTAAATTCATATCCTATGCTGTATGGTGGATTCGCCAGTCCATTCTGCAAGCCCTTGCCGAACAGTCGCGTATTGTACGTCTGCCCCTCAATCAGGTTGGCTCACTCAATAAGATAAGTAAGGCTCTCTCTAAGTTTGAGCAGGAGCACGAGCGTCGTCCGTCGCCCGAGGAGCTTGCCCAGACTCTTGATGTGCCTGTCGAGAAGATTGCCGACACACTCAAGGTATCGGGACGTCACATCTCGGTTGATGCTCCGTTTGTTGAGGGTGAAGACAACAGTCTGCTCGATGTGCTCACCAACGACGATTCGCCTATGGCCGATGCGTCACTCACACAGGAGTCGCTTTCAAAAGAAGTCGAGCGCGCCCTCAACCAGCTTCATGAGCGTGAGCGCGAGATACTGAAAATGTTCTTCGGTATCGGATGTCAGGAAATGACCCTCGAAGAGATCGGCGACAAGTTTGATCTTACCCGTGAGCGCGTGCGTCAGATCAAGGAGAAAGCCATCCGCCGCCTCAAGGGCCAGAAGAGTAAATTGCTTAAAACTTATCTCGGACAATAAAAACATGTTGTTCAATTGTTATAAAGGAGGCAACACTCATGGAGTGTATGCCTCCTTGGTTTTTAATATGAAGCAATATGGAACTGAATGACATAGAGATTGAGACCCATCCCTGGGAACCGTTTATACCCGATGGTGCCCGCGTGCTTGTGATGGGCACCTTTCCGCCTCAGCCCAAACGTTGGTCTATGGACTTCTTCTATCCCAACCGCACCAATGACTTTTGGTTTATGATGGGACTTATATTTTTAGGCGATAAGGATGCGCTGTATGACCGTGAGGCAAAACGGTTCAGGCTCGATGATATTAAACAGTTGCTCACGCGTGAGCATATCGCGCTGTTTGATACAGGTTATAAGATACGTCGTCTTAAAGGAAATGCGTCTGACAAATTCCTTGAGATAGTCGAGCCGGTTCATCTCTATGAATATTTGGACCGCATGCCCCAATGTCACACCGTGGCGACTACCGGTGAGAAGGCAGCATCGGTTATCAGTGAACTTACCGGCACACCGCTGCCACGTATGGGAGAACGCGTCGTGAGCAGCGACGGTCTGAATATATGGCGTATGCCGTCGACAAGCCGCGCCTTCCCCATGAAACTTGACGAGAAGGCACGATACTATTCGATGCTGTTCGACAGTGTAAAATGATAAAGCGACAGTTGCCTGAAAGACAGACAGCTGTCGCTTTAAGTTTAAGCGTTTGTTAAATTAGTCCAGGTCTACGGCATAGTATTGCTTACGACCTCCGGGATACCTGCCGGTGATGAACATCACATGATCATATTCGTCGCTCTGCACAATCGAGTCATAGACCTGTTTGACGTCATCGGCCGAGTTTACATTGATATTGTTTATGTCAAAGATGACGAAGCCGTCACGTATGCCGGCGTCTTTGAATTTGCCGTCATTGACTTTGGCCACCTTGACACCGCTCTGACGGTTCATTGACTTTAGCTCGTCGTCAGTCATCGGCTTAATGACACACCCGAGGGCACTGACATCGCCTACCACAGTTACACCGGTGTCACCGCGGCTGTTGCGTAGTGTTGCCGACAGGTTGTGGCGCTTGTTGTCGCGCACGACTGTGATGACGATTTTTTCGCCCGGGCGGTGGCGGGCCATTGACTCCTGGAGCTGAGCCGTGTTGGTGGTAGCCGCATTGTCAATTGCCACTATGATGTCGTCGGCAATGATTCCTGCCTCTGAGGCTGCGCTGTTGGGCTGCACGTTGACAACAACCAGACCGGCATTGGTGGCGGTGATATTCTTTTCACGTGCGATGGCCGGGGTCAGCTCTCTGAACTCCACGCCGAGGAATGCTCGCTGTACGGTACCGAACTCCTTGATATCCTTTACCACTTTTTTTACAATAGAGGTCGGGATGGCAAATGATGAGCCCGAGTAATTGCCTGTCTGCGAGAATATAGCGGTATTGATACCAACGAGCTGGCCGTCGAGATTAACGAGCGCGCCACCCGAGTTGCCCGGGTTGATGGCGGCGTCAGTCTGTATATATGACTCGATGCCGCGGCGGCCCTGACCGGGTGTCAGATTGCTGATGTTGCGGGCCTTGGCGCTGACAATACCGGCAGTTACAGTCGAGGTCAGACCGAACGGATTACCTACTGCAAGTACCCATTCGCCTATTTTTAGATTGTCCGAGTCACCCATCGGTATGACATGCAGGTCATCTGCTTCGATCTTGATGAGGGCGATGTCGGTCGTCGGGTCGGTTCCTACGACCGACGCGTCAAACGTGCGGTTGTCGTTGAGGGTGACCTCGAGACGCTGTGCCCCGTCTATCACGTGATTGTTGGTGGCTATGTAACCGTCGGCCGACAGTATAACGCCCGAGCCGAGCCCGGTTTGTCTTTCTTTAGGCTCTTCACGCGGTTGCTGACGGCGTGCCTGTGGCCCGAAGAAAAACTCGAAGAACGGGTCGTTCATATCCTGATACTGTTGTCTTGACGACTGACTGGCATAGCTCTTGATGCTGACAACACCGTTTACGGTCGATTCGGCCGCTGAGGTGAAGTCGACGGCTTGTGATTTCACGACGGTCTCTGATTTCTCAGTGGCTTGAGGGGTATCAACTGCTTGTGATTTAAGCGGGAGTGCTGTCACAACAGTAATTGAGGCAGCAAGTAGCACTGCGGCTACCAGTGTGTTGATGATTGATTTGTTCATAGTAATGCGTAAATAAATAGTTATATGGTTATGATTTTCTAACGCAAATATAATTGCTTTATTCTATTAGACAATGTTTATGCTCAAGGGTTTATTTATTTTTAGTAAAAAATTGTGACGAACTAATGAAATTTTGCGTAAGTTTGCAATGCGCAACAATTGTGAACATTTCCCAATTCTAAGAATGAAAAGGTCATATCATATTATCCCCATAACACTTGTATGTACGGCGTTAGTGACACTGCAGTCGTGTGGGTCGGGTAAGCGTACAGTGCAGCCTGTTCCCCCTCTCACCTCACATGTAATAACCCTCGATGAACTTATAGGTGCCGGAAACATTGATAATGACCCCGTTCCCGATTTGTCGGAACGAGCACGTGCCGTCGTTGATGCAGCCCACGGCTGGCTCGGCGTGAAATATCGTTATGGCGGTGAGGGACGTGACGGTATTGACTGTTCGGCTCTCGTCATGAATGTATATCGTGAGGCCCTGGGTGTGAAATTGCCGCGCACGTCGCGTTCGCAACATGAATACACTACTTCGGTCTCGCGCCGCGACCTCCAGCCGGGCGATCTCGTGTTCTTCTCAACGTTGAAAAACCGCAGCGGTATATCCCATGTGGGATTGTTTATTGGCAACGACCGTTTTATACATGCGTCATCGTCGCGCGGCGTTGTCGTGAGCCGTTTAAGTGATAAGTATTTCGTCTCTCATTACCACTCGTCGGGGCGCGTGCCGTCGATGGAGGTTGCTGCCACGGGGGGTAAAAACAACATGACGCCGTCAGCCGATGCTGACCGCGCCATGCTTGCCCAAGCTGATTTGCTTGAGGAAATGCTTAATGCTACGATTGACTCAATCTATTCGATGCCTGTCGACGACGATCCCAATCTTGCTCCCGGACTGTGATTACAGCATCGATGCACTGTCGGCATCGAGATACATGTGGCAACCGGGACGTGTGCGCATTACTGTCGACGGGTATTTCTCGGAAATCTCACCGTTGATAGTATTGTAGACGGCCTGAGCCTTGGTCTTGGCCGGCACCATGCAGAATACGTAGGGGGCGCTCATCAGCACCGGTATCGTCAGTGTGAATGCCTGAGTGGGTACATCGTCGATTGACTTGAAACATCCGTCATGAACCTGCTGGTTGCGGCATTTGTCATCGAGATCGACAATCTTCATCATTTCACTGTCGTTAAATTTAGCTACATGGGGGTCGTTGAATGCGATGTGGGCGTTCTCGCCTATACCCATGCAGGTGATGTCGATGCATGTAGACTTTATGCGGTCGGTATAGTCGGCAATAGCTTTGCCGGTATCGGTCTTGCCGTTGGGAATGTAGCTCACGCTCTTGAACGGAACGAGGCCGAATATGCGGTCACGCAGAAAGTTACCGAAGCCCTGAGGCGCATCCTTGTCAAGACCGATATATTCGTCCATGTGGAATGCATTGATTCGTCCCCATTCAATCGTTTTGTCGGCAACGAGAGCCTCGAGAAATTCGTTCTGAGAAGGCGCCGCAGCGAAAATCATGCCTATCGAGGGTTTAGTCTCAAGAAGTTTTTTTATGGTTGCGGCTACATCGGCCGCAGCCTTACGACCCATCTCCTCGCGAGTGGGGAAAACTTCATAGCTAAGATTGTCTATAGTCATTGTAAAGTATTAAATATTTTAAGATGATTTATTGTTATTATTTCTCGCGGTTCCACTTTGTGATGCGGTAGCCCCATACGGCATACCAGACAAGATATACAAAGCATGGAATTAGCACCCAGTAGCCGGCCTGCAGGTTGTGGCTTTCATCGGCTATATAGGCATATATCTGAGGCATTATCGCGTTGCCGCATAGTGCCATTACCAGCAGTGAAGATGCTATTTTTGTAAATCGGCCGAGTCCGCGTATCGCATGTGGCCATATACCGGCATATATAAGTGAATTGGGAAATCCCAAAGCCGCCAGCAGCCATATCGACAGTTTTGATTCATGCCCTAATACTGTGACATCGACGTCGGTTAAGACAACACCGAGCGACAGCAGCAGGCCTATGACAGTACAAATGATTAACGCGTTTTTCTGAGAGATAACCCGCGGTATGAGGCATATTCCGAGCAGGTAACCTATCAGGGTTGCTCCGAGTGTGAACGACGGGAACACCTTGGCGTCGATGAGGCTGATACCCATCGAGCCGGCATAATTTATGATTGTATCGATGGCTATTACCTGCGAGCCTACATGGAAGAACAAGGCTATCACGCCGAGCACGAGGTAGGGGAACTGTAGCACCGATGTCTTGCCGTGTGTCGCGCGTGACGTTGTCTCGTCCTCGTCTTCGGGATTGATGTCGGGCAGCTTGGAGTAGAATATGAATATACCTATCGCGACAAGCAACAGGGCCAGTACGGCATATGGTATTGTGACACCGTCAAGTAGCTGAGTCAGGGCCTGCTCTTTGGCTTCACCCTCGAGTGAGCCTTTTTCGATTTGTTCAAGGATGGCCTTACTCTTGCCGAGTACGACGGCCGAGAATATCAGTGGCGAGATGATGCCGGCAAATTTGTTGCACACGCCCATAATGCTTATGCGGCGTGCAGCGGTATCAATCGGGCCGATTATGGTTATATACGGGTTGGCTGCGCCCTGAAGCACTGCCAGACCGGTGCCCATGGTGAACAGACCTATGAGGAATATCCAGTAAGCGCGGGCCAGCGATGCCGGTACAAACAGTGCGGCTCCTACAGCCAGGAACATGAAGCCATAGGTCATGCCACGCTTATAGCCTGTGCGTTTGAGCATGTAGGCTACAGGTATTGACATAACAAGGTAGGCGATGTAAAATGCCAACGTCACGAAGTAAGACTGGAACGTTGTCAGTTCACATGCAATCTTGAAAAACGGTATGAGTATTGAGTTTACCCATGAGACAAAGCCCATGATAAAGAATACGAGACCGATAATGGCAATGCCTATAAATACGTTGCGTCGGTCTAATGATGGAGAGAGAGATTGTTTATTCATCTATATATTATGTGAGAGATATTGTATTAATCGTTTAATGCGTGCTGGCAGGCATCATAGACGGTTTTGCCTTCTATGACTGTGCGCTGAACATTGATGGAGTCGTCAAAGATAACCATGTCGGCCACATATCCGGGCTTGATGTGTCCGTATTTATTGTTTATACCGAGTATGCGTGCCGGGGTCGCGGTGATCATCTTGATGGCATCGGGCAGATTTACCCCGGCGATGTTGATCATTGTGCGTATCAGACGGTCGGCAGTGGCCACGCTTCCGGCAAAGGCCGAGCGATCCATCAGTTTGGCGACACCGTCCTCTACTACAACCAAGTATCCTTCCTTCATACTGCCGAGCATGTACTCGCCTTCGGGCATGCCGGCAGCACGCATCGAGTCGGTTATGAGCGCTATGTGGTCGGGGCCTTTGATTTTATATATGAGTTTGAGAAGTTCTTTGGGTAGGTGTATGCCGTCGGCGATAATCTCGACATCCATGTCATCAAGCAGGTAGCCTGCCTCGACAGCACCACCATAACGGAAGGCGTTACGGCGTGTAACGCCCGACATGGCTGAGTAGAAGTGGGTCATCAGTGAGTACCCTGCCTCGTGTGCCTCTATGACCTGGTCGGTTATAGCCTCGGTGTGACCTATTGATGCTATGATGCCACGACGCTTTAGCTCGCGGCCAAATTCGATTGCTCCGGGCAGTTCGGGTGCGACGCTCCACCGTTTTATATCATCGGTTGCTGCGAAAATGGCATTGTAGTGTTCGGGTGTCGGATTTTTGAGATTTGCCGGGTCTTGGGCTCCGCGCTGATTGTAAGCGAAATAAGGGCCCTCGAGGTGAAAACCGAGCATCCTGGCACCGTCGGTGTTTAGCTTTGATGCCTCTTTGAATATTCTGAATGCTTCAAACAGTTCATCGTCGGGGCACGTGAGGGTAGTGGTCAGAAACGATGTCGTTCCGTAACGTGCGTGAGTGCGGGCAACAGTGAGAAAAGCCTCGACAGTGCCGTCCATCAGGTCGGCGCCTCCGCCACCGTGCGTGTGCATGTCAATGAATCCTGCCGACAGATAATTGCCGGCGGCATCTATGATTTCATCGGCATTGATTTCTGAAGGAGTGCCGGTACCGGTTGATGTGATGATGCCATCCTCGATGATGACGTAGCTGTCGGGTTGTATTGCATCGCCTTCTATGAGCCGGGCGTTAGTGATTAATGTTGTCATTAAACTATTATTTGAGAGAGATGAATGGTTGTGAATGGTTCGCCGATAAAATCTACAGCACAAACTTAGTGCAAAATTAATATAATTTATTAAAATAATTAAATAATTGGGCACAAATTTTATGCAAGAATATAAAAATGCTCCATAAAACAGTGATAACGTTCGGTCATGTTGTCTTTTGAGCTCGTTTGGCTATTGATGTATAATGATTTACGAACGATGATTTGGCCCTGGTATAACCGTCCCGGTTATGTTTGTATGTTTTACTTAATGTGAGCTTTAACGATTCGTATTCTTTTGCCGCATCTTCGTGACAGTTCAGATAGTCTCTGAAATATATCTCGTCGGTATCGCCGGCTGTACGTACATGTATATGAAATACCCGGTCGGCATATCCAGCCGGGGTATAGCCCTTGTTGAAACTCATGCGGCAATCCGATTCTGACATACATATATACCCGACGTTGATTAGCCTTTCTTTTATTTCAGAAAATGCTTCGGCTGTTTCAACTTCAACGATGATGTCAACAATCGGCTTTGACACGATGCCTTTTATCGCTGTGCTGCCAATGTGGTGATAGCGGGCGGAGATTGTACCGAGAATTTCCCGGAGGCATGCCGTTTCGTCGGCAGCCCATTCTGCCCAGGCTTCATTGTGTTCGGTCAGAACTATCGGGAAAAGCTCCCACAGCTCCTTCAGTGTCATATCCTCAAGTCGTTTCATTCTGCCTTGTTAAAAGAGAAATGGGCTACACGCCGTGTTAGCGGCCTTGTAGCCCATTTACTGCAAGCTGTTAAGAAGGTGGGCCGACTCTAAACTCTGCGGCCCGTCAGAGACATAGCGGTAGGTTAGGTGCTATGTTATTTTTTTTCGTGCTCGTATTTAAGAGTCATTGTGGGCTGGTCGCAAACCTCGGCGGGACCAAAATACTGGATGGGGCCGGGATATACAAACGAGGTATTGATAGCCCAGTCGGCGCGCTGTGAAGCAAACTTCTTGAAGGGTGCGCCGTCGAGACGAACGAGTGCCTTTTGTATAACGGGTTTCATCTCACCGTTGCGACGTTCCATGTTCATCATCATGGTGATAGGTATACCGCCGGCAATCCACTGTACTGAGGGCTTGGTGAGGCCGCGAACCGACGACATGTAACCGGTTACGCCGGCATTGATGAGGCACGATGCGTTGAAACCGAGAGCGTAGCAGTAGTCGGCATCGAAGTTTGAGGGAGCGGCACAGCGGCCTTCGTAACCGAAGAAGTGGTGAAGGGCTGAGAACTTGCCGTCATATTTACCCTCGGCTTTGAGCTGGGCAAGACGCTTGCCAACCATTTCGCTGAGAAGTTTTTCGGTCTCGATGAGCGATACCTGTACGTTGCCGTGGGGGTCACGGTCAAGGCTCAGCTGACGGGCAACGCCTGCAGGCAGCGACTCATATACGGCTGCATTCTCGGTGCTGAGGTGGTCGATGATGTACTGACGCTGCTTGTCGGCCGGAACGGCTGCAAATTCCTCGGCGTTGGCAGCGAGAAGGTCGTTAAGCTCGGCGATGAGCTTCTTGACAGCGGGAATGAACTCGATGAGACCCTCGGGGATGAGGACGGTACCGAAGTTGTTGCCCTGCTTTGAACGCTCTACAACGATATCGGCGATGTAGTCGACAACCTCGTTGAGGGTCATGTTCTTGGCCTCAACCTCCTCTGAGATGATGCAGACGTTGGGCTGGGTCTGGAGTGCGCACTCGAGAGCGATGTGCGATGCCGAACGGCCCATGAGCTTGATGAAGTGCCAGTATTTGCGTGCCGAGTTACAGTCGCGCTCGATGTTGCCGATTACCTCGCTGTAAACCTTGGTGGCAGTGTCGAAACCAAATGAGGTCTCGATCTGATCGTTCTTGAGGTCACCGTCGATGGTCTTGGGGCAACCGATTACCTGTACGCCGGCGTTGATGTTCTTGTAATACTCGGCGAGTACTGCGGCATTGGTGTTTGAGTCGTCGCCGCCGATGATGACGAGAGCTTTGATGTCAAGTTTTTTAAGGATCTCAAGACCCTTGTCAAACTGCTCCTGCTTCTCGAGTTTTGTACGGCCCGAACCGATAATGTCAAAGCCGCCGGTATTGCGGTACTCGTTGATGATGTCGTCGGTGAGTTCGATGTATTTGTGGTCGACAAAACCGCCGGGGCCCATGAGGAAGCCATAGAGGCGGCTGTTTTTGTTGATTTTCTTGATGCCGTCAAACAGACCGCTGATGACGTTGTGTCCGCCGGGAGCCTGACCGCCCGACAGGATAACACCGACATTGATGGGCTGACCCTGAACGGGTGTTGGGTTCTTCTCGAAAACCAGCTCGGGGAGACCGTAGGTGTTGGGGAAGAGTTCTTTGATAGCCTCCTGGTCGGCTACTGACTGGGTTGCCTCACCGGCTACAGCCTTTACGGCACCGGTAAGCACGATGGGAAGTTTGGGCTCGTAAGCTGCGCGAGCCACCTGCAATGCGCTTTTCTTCATCTTTGAGTTATGAGTGGTTTATAGATGTTTTTGATTTTTCAATTGCAAAGATAATTATTTTTAGTCGTATGGCCGACTACATTACCTAATTTTTTCGGCCGGCAACCGATATTAATCGGCCACGGCCGGCAAGGTACTTGCGGGCTGTGTCTCTGATCGATTCGGGCGTGAGTCTCATCAGGGCTTCCTGCTGCCGGTTGAAGTAGTCAGGCGGTGTGACTACATGCCGTTGCAATATGTAGTAGTCCATGATGTTGAACGGTGTGTTCAGTGTCGACAGCAGCGAGCTTGTCATCGTCTGCCTGACGGCTTCAAGCTCGTCAGCTTCCATTGGGTCGGTGGCCAGCCGTTCGATCTCGTTCTCGACTTCGGTCAGCACCTGTTCGACATACTTGTTGTCACACTGGCACGACACGGTGATGAACGCCCCCTCGCGGTAGCCGTAAACGCTGGCATTGATACCGTATGTCAGACCTTTTTCCTCCCTTATATTGGACATAAGCCTCGACCCGAAGTAGCCGCCCAGTGCTGTCGTCATGATGCGCACGGCCTCATAGTCGGGATGTGACCTGTTGATAGTCGGTGTAGTGATTTTGACAGCTGCCTGCAGCGAGTGTGGTACCTCGGCAAAGCGATACGCGCTTTGAGCCGGCATTGCGTCGATGATATTGATGTTTCCTGTGTCAGACGGCCGGCAGTCGAGCATAGAGAGTCGGTCGGTAATAATCGCCATCTCATTCTCGCTAAGATTGCCGGCGACATATACTACAGGAGTCTGCCGCCCTTTGAGGAGCGTGTGTGCGGCATTAACATCGTCAAGTGTCGTGTCGTTTATCTGCTTCACGCTGTATGAGCGCGCTGCCGGGTGTCCGTCGCCAAACGATAGGCTCGTGTTCAGCTCGTCGGCGTGTGTCGACACGCTCTCAAGCGCTGTGGCACGCTCGGCAGCCATTCGGCTGCGTGCCGAACGAAATTCATCGCTGTCAATCAACGGGTTGTTCAGCGTGTCGATGACAGCCGTGAGCAGCGTATCAAGTGAGCGGTTGAGCGCAAGCAGTGTCATCGAGTTGTTGTGACTCGACAATTCGCTCGTAAGGTGAGCCCCGTTGAAGTCGAGCATGTCGGCCATTTCGTCGGGCTTTATGTTGGCACCTCCCGAGCGGGCAAGACGGGCGGCGAGCTCGGCCGCCGGTTGGGCCTGTGCGTCAAATGCCCCGCCGTTCCATGAGAACGTCAGGCGTGTTATGTGGTCGATTTTGTCGCTGTGCAGCGTGACAAGGCTGATTCCGTTAGGCAACGTCACGGTCTCGACCCTGGGGATTGGCATCACCGGAACGGGGTGTACGGCCGGAGCTATCGAGCGGTCAGTCATTGAGTGTCTTGACATATTGACGTGCCTGTTCAAGATCTTCGGGAGTATCGATTCCGATAGTAGGGCATGTCGACACGCCACACTTTATCTTATAGCCGTTCTGAAGCCACCTCAACTGTTCGAGCGACTCGGCAATCTCGAGTGACGACTGTGGCAGCATGGTCAGTTCCTTCAGGACGTCGGCCCTGTAGGCATACATGCCGATGTGAGTGAAGTAGTCTGCGTGGTCAAGCCATTCTTTCCACTCGTAATTACGCACATACGGTATCACCGAACGGCTGAAGTACATGGCGTTCATGTTATTGTCCATTACGACTTTAGGCGTGTTTTTATCAAACAAAGCTTCAAAGCCTCGTGCCGGGTCAAACGGCCGCACGAGGGTGGCGATCTGAGTCTCGGGGGTGTCGAAACAATCTTTGACAGCCTCAATCTGTGACGGGTCGACAAACGGTTCGTCACCCTGAATGTTTATAACCACGTCAGCACGGCAACCCGCGTTGCAGTATGCCTCGTAACAGCGGTCGGTGCCGCTGCGGTGATGTGTGCCGGTCATGATGACACGGCCGCCGAATTCCTTGACAGCGCTGAATATGCGCTCGTCGTCGGTAGCCACATATACCTCTTCGAGAGCCTTTGAAACCTGTCGGTAGACACGCTCAATCATTGTCATGCCACCTATATCGGCAAGGGGTTTGCCGGGAAAGCGCGTGGACGCATAACGGGCCGGGATAAAGCCGGCAAAAGTCAGTTTGTTCATTGTTACTTATCAAAGATTGTTGCACACTGAAATGAATGATGCCAATGATGCCTTGTAGTCGGGGCCCTTGAGCGAGCGGTAATCTATGTTTATGCCTGAGGCCCCGGCATTGATGAGTGACGCCACCGCTTCGGGCTCGATGATGCCGCTTACCACAATGGGTAATGACAGGTTGGCCTCGTTGAGCATTTGTCGGGCCTCGGCTATAGTCGACGTGGTAGTGAGGGTGGGGTAGTCCTCAAGCAGCAGATAGTCGGCATCGGCACGGCGTGCTGTTGTTGTATTGAATTTCTCTGAGTGGACTATGCCGATGATTGGATGGCCGCCGAGTTTCTCACGCAGTGCTGATGGTTCGGCATCGTCGACCGACAGCAGTACACCGTGTACACGATGTTCTTCGAGCAGGCGGTCATGATGACGGTACACCAGGATAATACCGGCTGTCTTACAAATTTCAACGATTTGGGCTAACGTGGTTGCGTCAACCTCGGCAGGGTCTATATCAATCCATTGGCATCCGGCATCAACAGCCATCCGGGCCTGCGCTGCCGGGTCTGATGCTTTCCAGGGTCGTATTGTGTATTGTAACATGATATCAGAACATTTTTTGTTAAATCGAAAAATGCCTTGCTCGTTCAATGTAAGCAAGGCATTCTATCAAATCTTTGTTTGGGGTGAGGTGTGGGGGTCGAACCCACGACCTTCGGAACCACAATCCGACGCTCT
>CAMWLW010000040.1 GCA_947175245.1 uncultured Bacteroidales bacterium | reverse complement strand
CCAACGACCCCCTGATTAACAGTCAGGTGCTCTAACCAACTGAGCTACTGAAGCAATGTGATAAGTGATATGGTTTAAGATTGGCGCTTCAAGATGGGCTTGAACCAACGACCCCCTGATTAACAGTCAGGTGCTCTAACCAACTGAGCTATTGAAGCATGTGATTGCATTATGTTCCGCTCCCGGAATTTTGCGGTACAAAGTTAAACGTTTTTTTTGATACGTGCAACATTCTATGCCTAAAATTTACCTCACGCGCCGAGAAAAGCAAAAAAATATATTTTCACCTACGACTCTGCCACTCTATACACTCGTTGATTATATCAATTTTTCTTATTGATGAGATTGACGACGACTTTTACCATCGTGTCCTTTTCTTCGGTACGGCTTTCGGCTATCATCAAGGTGAGGGCTACAAGTGTATTGTCTGCAATTCGTTTAGTTCCATCCTCATTATATAGGATACCATTACCGTTGAGAAACCACAAAAACAGCGTCGCGGCAATGCGTTTGTTGCCGTCACTGAATGAATGGTTCTTGGTAACGAGATATAGAAGCATGGCAGCTTTCTCTTCGACCGAAGGGTAAAGATCAATACCACCAAAGGTTTGATAGATCTGACCTATGGAACTTTTGAAGGAATCATCCTTTTCATTTCCAAAGAGGGTACTCCCGCCAAATTTCTCGTGCAGCTGGTGTATGACTTCCATTGCATTCTCATACGTAGCATGGAACGCCTCTCGGCCTGTGATATCTTCAATTTTCAACTCCTGATAGTCGTAACGATCAAGAGTATCGAGGGCGTAGGTATAATCAACGACAACATCGAGCAAAGATCGGCTATCCTCGGTCAGTTTTTCCTGACTTTGGATAGTACGGCCAAGCACTCTTACCAATTGACTTAACTCGTCATACTTATGGGCCGCAATTCTCTCATTGAGAGCATATCCTTGCAGAAGATACTGTTTCAATATCTTGTTGGCCCAAATACGGAATTGAGTACCACGTTTTGACTTGACACGATATCCCACTGAGATGATGACATCAAGGTTGTATAAGGTTATTTCGGTTTTCTGCGTAAAGCCCTCTCTACGACCATAATCCTTGGTATGTGCAAAATTTGCACATACCAAGGATTCATCAAGTTCTCCTTCTTTAAAGATATTATTGATGTGACGGCCGATAACAGTTCTATCCTTTTGGAACAACTCTGCCATTTGAGCCTGTGAAAGCCAGACTGTCTCGTCCTGGAATTTCACATCAATACTGGTTTCACCATCATTTGTCTGATATATGATGATACTATCGGTGGGGCATACTGTATTCATATTACAAATATACACAATATTTATTGAATACCAAGACTATAGCCAAAATATTTTTCTGAATATAATATCAGGCGCTGAGCGAGGGGTATGAAAAAAAATATGGAGAACCGGGGGCGCGGGGCCTCGGGTTCTCCATACAAAAATATTCTTATCTCGGCGATTAGTTGCAGCCGCAGGCGCCGTCGCCGCAATCGCAGCCGTCGCCACACTGGCCGTCGCCGCATGAACCGCAACCGCAGCCGCCGCCACACTGGCCGTCGCCGCATGAACCGCAACCGCAGCCGCCGGCGGGCTTCAGCTCCTCGGGGGTGGCGTCGCGCACGGTGAGAATCGAGCCGTCAAAGCGCACGTCCTTGCCTGCGAGGGGGTGGTTGAAGTCCATCTTGACCTTGTCGGCGGTGACGTCGAGCACGACGCCGCTGATGCGGAAGCCGTCGGCGGTCATCATGGGCACTACGGCGCCTTTCTTGATGACCTCGGCGTCAAACTTGCCGTCAATCTCAAAGATGTCTTTATCGAGCTCGGCTATCTGCTCGGGGTCGTAGGGGCCGAATGCCTGGTCGGCGCTGACCTTGACATTAAATTTGCCGCCTACCTCGAGGCCGTCGATTGCAGCCTCAAGGGGCTCAATCATGCCGCGGGTAACACCGAAAATCACTTTCTCGGGGTCTTTGGGGTCGCTCTGGTGCACGAGTTTCTCGGTGCCGTCGGGTGCTATCTCATAGAGGTCATAGACCATCTCTACATACTTGCCTGGTTGTACTTTTTCCATAATTATTATAATTTATCGGTTAGTATTCTATATAGTTGAAGAATAACAAATACTGTGCCAAAAATGTTGACTGTGACAAGAAACAAGACTCCCCGTGATTTTCGTGTCATGATTTATCACGGGGAGCCGGTTAGTTCAGTGAGCTGTCAGGTCAATTACTTGGCAGCAGTGATTTCGAGTTTGGTGAAGCGCACCTGACCGCGTTTGCTCGAGCCATCAGTGCCGAGATCGGCGTCATGGCCTACGGTGAATGTCACCTCGGTTGCATCACCTACCCAGGTGAACGAGGTGTCACCGGCGGCCTGGGCCGGGGTGATAGTGCCCGTGCTCGGGGTCATATAGGTGTAACGTGCGCCGGCGTCACTTGCAAGAGTGAACACAATCTTGGTCATGCGGCCACCGCTTACCGCCATTGTGTTGTCGGCATAGAGTCTCACGGCCGATGTGCCTGCATGGATGGCAGGAGCGGTAGAGCCCGAAGCCTTCTCGATGTCGAAGGTGTAGCCCGACACGGTTGTGGTGCCGGGGACGTTGGTGATAGCTGTAGCCAAGATGGTAACAGCATCACCGGGCGTGGGGGGAGTGACGGGGTCATCAGGGCCGACGGGGTCGGTCGAACCGCCGTTGCCGCCGGTCGACAGCACCTCGAGGTTCTTGATTTCCCAGGTGTCGGCACCGGCCGATGAGCTGCCATACTTGAAGGCTATCTGAATCTCCTTACCGGCGAAGGCTGCGAGGCTCACGTTGCCCGAGCTAACGAACGTCCAGGCGCCTGCGTCGGGCCATGTAGGAATCGTCAGCTTGGTCCAGGCTGTGGTGCCCGAAACGCGTGCATAGACGCCACAGAGGTCTTTCAGCGTGGTCTGGAACTTGGCGGCGTGCATGAATGTGAGCGAGGGCTCGGTGGTGTTGGCGAGACTGATTACGGGCGAGATGGCGTAGGCCTCGGTAGCGACGGCGGCATTGTTGTAGTAACCGCTGCCGTTGAGGTAATATTTGCCGTTGTAGCCCTTCCATGCCCATACCGACTCAAGACCGCCGGTATTCACGTTCTCGATGGTCCAGCCCGTGGGCAGCTCGGCGTCATCCTCGCTCAGCGAGCTGTAGATGGCCGATGTTGCGGGCGGGGTCACGGGGGTGTCGCCACCGCCTACAATCTCGTAGTTTGTGGGCGATTTGAGACCGGGAACGCCGAAGTATTTCTCGAGCGAGCCTTCGATTTTGACTTCCTTGCCGAGATTCTCGGGGTGATCCTTGAGGTTGAGGGCGGTGCGGGTGGCGCTGCCGCTCGAGAGCTGTACGGGAACACACTGGGTGTAGTCGGTGACGTCGGGTGTAGCGGCAATGAGGATGTTGGCCGGGTTAGCGTTGGCTGTGCCAAACTCGGCGTCGGTAGTGATCGACTTGTCGGTGACCGTACCGACGATGTAACCTGTAATCCAGGCGCCGGTGCCGGTAGCGCCGCCAAGCACCTGAGCCACGTTGTAGGGCGATGCCTGGGTGCCGTCGCCGGCGGGAGCCGAGCTGCCGCCTACCTCAACGCCGTCGATGCGGAAGTCGTTGACCGTACCCTTGCTGTCGATAAGACCCCATGTGCCCATATAGGGAGCGAGCTTACCGTTAATCCATATCTGATGCTGATATACGTTGGGATTGTCACGCAGGTTGGCATATTCACGCAGTTTAGAGTCCTGAGGAAGTGCCACTACGAGACACTGAGCGATATCCTTGCAATCGGCTGCCGGAGCTATAACGACGGTGCCGGCGAGAGTAGCCTCAGCGCCCCACTCTATATCGTTGCTTGAGCCGATTTCAGATACCTCGGGAGCTACAGCACCCACGATGTAGCCGGTAACCCAGCCTGTGGGAGTCTTGCCCGATGCCTGAGCCTCGATAGCCTGCTCGACGGTGTAGGGATCGTCCTTGGTGCCGGGGAGCATGGTGGGATTGCCAAAGTTCATGCAGCCGGCGGCATCGATGAGTGTGAGCTGCCAGCCGGTGGTGCCATAGTAGCCGAGCAGGCAGACGATGTCGCCGTTGCCCTCGGGGAGAGTCAGATTCCAGAAGTCGCTGTAACCGCTGGTGCGCACGATCATGGTGGCGCCCTCGGTGTCCTCGATGTTGCGGTTTACGCCGCTCGACTGGTACTCTGAGAACGGCTCCTTGCCGCCATCCTGGAACTTGACGTTATTGAAACGCACGAGCTGGCTCTGGAAACGGCGCAGGCCATCGGGGTCGCTTGGGAGCTCGCTGAACGAGTTCATCACGATGGTGTCGACCTTGGCGGGCTCGGGCAGACCGTTGAGCTCGGTGTGAGCGCGGAACACCTCGAGGGGCATGAACGATGCCTCCCACTGGCTGCCGTTCTCATACCACTCGGGGTTGCCTATCTGCAGCAGGCCGTTGTACTTGCCGATATACATGCCGGTGAGGTCAATCACCAGATCCTGACCCACGCGGTAGTTGACGTTGAGGTCGTAGGCGTTGATCGAGAACGCGAGGGCACAGGTCTCGTCCTGGATGACGAGCTGCTTGAACACGTTGCCCTCATAGTCGCTCGAGATGACGCGGCCGTGTACTATGTAGTGCGTGCCGTCCTCGCGCTCGGGAATGGCACAGGGCACGGCGTCCTCCTTGTCGGGAGTGTTCCAGATATAGTTGGTAGCGTCGCTCCAGAAGGCGGTTTTAAGCTCCAGCAGCGTGGTGTTGGGCTGGTTTGAGGCTTCGGGGATGCTGACGGGGATGGGATCCTCGTTCATGCTGCACCCTGTGAAGGCGAGCGAGCCAACGGTCGCCAAGCCTAAGATATATGATTTTAAATGTTTCATTGTTCTGAGTCAATGGTTAGGTTAGTTCACTTCTTCTCGTAGAATTTGGGATAGGTGCCGCGCACGTCGGGGTAGGCGCCATAGCTGTTGTACTGTGAGTCATACTGCAGGGTCTTGCCTGTCGACACGTTGGTCAGCACCATGTTGCCGTTGGCGTCGGCAGCCACTGTCCAAACATAACCGTCGATGAGGTCGGTGCTGACGTTGAACGAGTTGTAGGTGCCGGTCATGTACAGGTAGCGGCCGTCGGCCTGCTTGATGGTGTAACCGCCGGTAACGGCTGTGAATAGGAATGAGTTCTCGTCGGCTGCCTCGACGGTGTTACCGCTGACGGTCACGTCGACTACCTGGAGGTAGCCGTAATTGCCGCTGAGGGGTGTAGCCTGCTTGCCGTCGGCCACGATGGCATAGCTCTTGCCCGAGGTTACCGAGGTCACAGCGGTGTAGGTGCTGGTGGGCGCTACGGGCACGCTCTGGCCGTCGAGCTCATAGTTGGTGGGCGATTTGAGGCCGGGAACGCCGAAGTAGTTCTCGAACGAGCCTTCGACCTTAACCAGTTTGCCGAGGTTCTCGGGGTGGTCTTTGAGGTTGAGGGCCGCACGGGTCTTGCTGCCGCTCGTTAGCTGCACGGGAACACACTGGGTGTAGTCGGTGACGTCGGGCGAAGCGGCAAGAAGCAGGTTGGCTGCATTGGCGTTGGCTGTGCCAAACTCGGCGTCGGTAGTGATTGACTTGTCGGTAACGGTGCCGACGATGTAACCGAACATCCAGCCTGTGCCCGAAACGCCGGCCTGTACCTGTGAAACGCTGTATGGAGCGTCGAGCGAGCCGTTGCCGTCACCCTCTACGGGACCGGGAGGGGTTACAGGGGCGCTCGAGCCGTCAATCTCATAGTTGGTGGGTGATTTGAGGCCGGGAACACCGAAGTATTTCTCGAGCGAGCCCTCGATTTTGACTTCCTTGCCGAGGTTTTCGGGGTGATCCTTGAGGTTGAGGGCGGTGCGGGTTGCGCTGCCGCTTGTAAGCTGTACGGGAACACACTGGGTGTAGTCGGTGACGTCGGGTGTAGCGGCGATGAGTATGTTGGCCGCATTGGCGTTGGCTGTGCCAAACTCGGCATCGGTCTGGATTGACTTGTCGGTCACTGTGCCTACGATATAGCCGGTGATCCAGGCGCTGCTGCCTGTAGCGCCGCCCAGAACCTGAGCCACGGTGTAGGGAGCCTCTTTGGTGCCGTCACCGTCGCCCTCGGCGGGAGGTGTGGGGTCGTCGGGGGTGCCGGGCTCGATGGCGTCGAAGCCAATGAGGCCGTCGATGTCGTTAAGGATAATCTGCCAGTCGGTGCCATAGTAGCTGAGGATACCGACAACGGCGCCGGTGCCGGTGGGCAGGATGTCGGCGGCAAAGTCGGCATACGAGCTGTTGCGCACGTTGATGCGGTTGCCCGAGGCGTCCTTGACATAGCGGTTGGTGGTGCCGCCGTCGGCAAATGGCTTGCCGGCGTCCTCAAAGCTGACGCCGTCGATGCGTATGAGCTGGCTCTGCCACTTCTGCAGGCCCTCGACGCTGTTCTTGGCGGTGTTGATTTCAGATATTGTCCCGACGATGGTGTCGATGCGGGCTATGTCGGCCAGGCCGTTCTGCTGGGCGTGCTGGGCAAACAGGTCTTTCTCCATGAACGTCATTGACGGCGCACCGTTGTAGGTGCCCTCGCCGCCGAGCTGCAGCAGGCCGTTGTAGGCGCCTATCTTCAGGCCGGTGAGGTTGACCACCACCTGTTGGCCGGGCTGATAGGTCTCGTAGAGGTCGTAGGCATTGATGGCGACGGTGAGGGCCGCGGTCTCGTCCTGCAGGACAACGTTCTTGAACACATTGCCCGCCTTGTCGTTGCTCACGACGCGGCCGGCGATGATGATATCCTTGCCGTTGCGCTGGCCTATCTCGGTAACATAGTTACGGTCGGTCTTCCACACTTCGGCCTTCAGGGCCTCGATGGTGGTGTTGGGCTTGATGGTGGCCTCGGGGGCGATCATCGGGGGCATTTCCATGTCGCCGGTACATGAGGTGAACGACGCCGCGCCTGCCAGCATCACAGCTGCATATAATAATGATTTCTTCATATTCATAAAATCAGTTAAGTATTAGAAACGGATGCCGACATTGAGGAACACGCGGGTGCCCTGGGCATAGGTGTAACGTGCGGGCCACTGGCTGCGGTCATAGTCTGACTTCAGACGCGACTGCTCGTAGGCATAGGTCACGATGTTGCGGTTGTTGAGCACGTTGTTGACGCTGAGGTTGAAGTTCATCGACACCTTGCGGTTGATGTACAGGAGCTTGCCTATCGAGAGGTTGAGCACGAAGGCGTCCTTGAGCTTGTCCTGGTGAGCGAGTTCGGCAATCTTGCCTTCAAGCTCGGCGGGCGTGGGATAGAGCGTCCACAGGTTGGGCATAGCCTCGTGGTAGCGGGGCGAGAGGTTGACGTAGCTGTCGCCCATCCAGGTGCCGTTGATGTTGAAGAACCAGCTCTTGGGAGCGGCCCAGTCGAGGGCAAGGTTGCCGACGGTCTGGGGGGTAGAGCCCAGGAAGTAGTTGCGCAGGTAAACGGTGTTCGATACATCGGCCTCCATACCGTTGTCGATGACGCGGGTGCCGGTGGGGTTGTTCTTGTACTGCGAGCGGCTGTAGGTACCGGCAAACGAAGCGGTGAGCGAGGGGGTGAGCTTGTAGGCCATGCCCAGCTCGATGCCCTTGTAGACGCGTTTGACGTCCTGAAGCACGTAGTAGACGGTCGAGCGGTAGTCGTCGTCATAGAAGATGTTGCGCTCGGTGGCGTTGTCGATCATGGTGGCGTAGGCCGAGATCGAACCGCGGAAGCGGCGGTAGCTCCATGTATAAGAGATGTCGCCCGAGAGGATGCGCTCGCTCTGGGGGTCGTTGATGATGCCGGCACGGTAGCGGGGGGTGAGATAGATCATGTCGGCCAGGGGAGCGCGGGTGCCGTACTGACCGTGAACGGCGAACGCATTGCGGCCGTCGAGCTTGTAGGTGGCACCGGCCTTGAACATGGCGTTGTCAAACATCACGTGCTTGCCTTTGCCCTTAGAGTTCTCGGGGTCGCGGCCGGCACGCATGAAGCCCTCGCGCATGTACTGGGTGTAGTCGACCTTGAAGCCGTAGTAGATGTCCCACTGGGGCAGGTTGATCATGTTCTGCAGCCAGGCAGTGGCGCGCATGGCGTGGATGGCATAGTTGTAGCCGAACTTGTCGCCCTCGTAGACCTTGCGGTCGGGGTGGTCGAGGTCGTTCTGGATAAGGTCGGGGTTGATGGTCATGTACTGGTCGCTGAAGGTCTCGTAGTCATACCAAAACTCGCCGCCAAGCAAGTCCTTGACCGTCTTGTAGTAGCTGGCCTTGGTGTAGTTGAACGACAGGCCACCCTGCAGGGTGAACGCGTCGTTGATGCGGTGGTTGATATTGGAGTTGAACACGGCGTTGAGCTGGTTGCTGTGCTGGCTCTCGAGAATGTAGCTGGCGCCCTTGGGGTTGCCGGCCATAGCGGGGTTGAGGTTGTCAAGGTTGTTCAGGTAGTTGGCCTGGTACATGGCGTCCCAGTTGATCTGACGCACTGACTCGTCGGTCTCCCACAGGTGGGTGTAGTAGTCGTACATCTCGGGGTTGTTGCGGTAGTAGCTGGGCAGGTAGCGGTAGTAGTTGGGCATCGGGTCTGAAGCCTTGTAACGCTCGATGCGCGTCTGCTGGTAGTTGACGTTGCGGAACATCACGCCGGTGTTGAGCGTCGTGCGGTTGGTGGGCTTGAAAATCCAGTTGAGCATGAAGGTGGGGTCGAACTGCTCGCGTATGCGGGCCGAGCGCTTCTTGCCGTTCTGCCAGCCCCAGTTGGGGTTGTAGAGGTTGTCGCCCGTGAGGTCATACACCTCCTGGTAGGTGGCCGAGCCGGTGGCACGCTGCGTAGGAGCGCCAAAGGCGGTCAGCGTCAGCGAGTTGGCATCGTTGAATACCTTCTCGAGCGACAGGAACAGGCCGGCCGACTTGTAGAACGTGCCGGGCACCACACCCTCATTGCTCCAGCGGCCTATGGCGCTCACTGTCAGTCCCCAGCCGTCGCGGCTGATGCCTGTCGAGTAGGTAGCCATGCCGCGCAGCATGTAGTTGGAGTTGGTATAGGCAACCGAGCCGTTGAAGCCGGGAGCATAGCCCGAGGTGATAGTGTTGTAGTTGGTGGCACCGCCGATAGCGCCAAAGCTGTAGGCAGCGGCATCCATGCCTATGGCGACAGTCTTGTTACGGAACGCGCGCGAGGTCATACCGCCGAGAGTAGCAAAGTTAAACTGGCCGCGCATGAGGTCGTTCATCTCGATACCGTTGATCGACACCGTCTGATAAGAGCTCTCATAGCCACGGTATCTGAAATACATCGGGCCGAAGTTGTAGCTCGCAGTGTTGTAATAGACATTGTCGCCCGAACCTGTCAGCGTGGCGATTGACTGTGAGTCATCCTCATTCTCGAGCATGTTCTCGTCAAAATACATGTCCTGGGTATCCTCATAATAAGAAGCCGACGAGCTCGAAGCCTTCATGGCGATGGTGCCGACATTGACCGTGACATCATTGAAGAGCTCAGCCTCGACAAGCTGATCGACAAAGCCATAGGCTATGACCAGCGCCCCGACCTTGCCGGGAGCGGCATTGCTGATTAGGAAGTCGCCGGCAGGGCCGGTAGTGACTGTAATCCCTTGCTCGGGCAGTGTTACGAGCGCGCCCGACACAGGATTGCCGGTATCGGCCTCAGTCACCACACCGGTCAGACGGGCCGTCTGGGCAACGATAGGTAAAGCTGCCGATAACAGTAACAATACAAGCAGTTTAATTCTCATTGATTGATTTTATTAAGGTTATTAAATTGATTGATTATTCAAAACGCGATTGTCGCCTATTTTACTAATCAGCAAAATTATTACAATTATTTTACAACCACAATACTTTATTTAATATTTTTTAATCATGATATGACAGCGTGCCGGCAACGCTTTTTCATACAATAATCGGCCCGTTTCATACATACCACCGACAATCGTTTTGCCGACACCCGGTTTTGTGATAAATTGCGACATATTTTCAAACACAAAGCCACAAACCACATGGAATCCATCACCCCACCCACCGCCGCCGGCAACACGCGTAAAGGCCCACGGGCCTACGTCTTGCTGTTCTACATCCTGCTGTCAGTATTCGTCACCAACATGATCGCCATGACCTGCTGGATAATCCGCCTCAAGCGAGACTGTGACTACTACGAGAACAAATCAGACAGCTTCAACACAACGCTTTCCGAGATAAGATCGACTGTCTACAGCGACGATATCGACCCCACCGACTACGACCCGTGGACATCGACCAATCATTCAGACGACAGCACATCGTCAATAACCTACCGGGTCGACGCAAAGTCCGGCGACATATTCACATTCGACTATACGACCGACACCGAGAGATACAGTGACGAACTACAGATATACACCTCGCTCGACGACGACGACACCGGCACGCTGTACCGTAAAATATCAGGTCTGGGCCAATCGGGCACCATTAACTACCGGATTCCCCGGTCGGGACACCTTACAGTGCGCTGCGTCTACCACAAAGACGGGTCAATCAGCGATGGGGCTGATTTAGTAAGAGTCTACAACGTCCGATACCAGCCCACAAAAGTCGGCGCCATCATAAGCGTCCTCGACGACTGCCCCTACTACATCACCTACTAATTCTACCAAACACACACCAATACCCTTGCCCGGCGGACGCGAAAATTTGCCGGCTCGTAAACGGGTAGACACCAAGCGAGGCGCTGTCGTCACGACGCGCCTCGCTTGATAAACCAATCATTATCACATTATATCTTTAGCAATGGAAAAGCTCTCTCTTTGTTGCTTTGTGATATTATAACGCCCCGGGCGGCCGATTGGTTCACATACATTGCAAAAAAATCGTTTTTTTATGTGGTTCATTGCATAGCTGTGTAATAATATCGCCTCTACGAGGCTCATGGGGAGATGGGTTTCGCTATCCCCAGGTTACGCGCTGCGCGCTCCACCCGGGGTTTTGGATGACTGCCGCATCTCCGATGCGCCTCTTGCGGGTTAGCTTGGTGGCGGTGGACGCGATGTGGATAACATCGTCGCTCTGCGACTCGGGGGTGGGATTGGTCGTGTGCCTCTGGCACTTAGCGGGCGCGAGCGCCCGTGGCTGGGGACGGACGGGCTTTGACGCGGTGGACGCGATAAATCGACGTCCCTACTGAGTGTCAGCGTGTTAACAGGGGGACGGGAGATTTTTGAGCGCGTGCGAGGATAAAAAAGTCACCCTGCACGACCGGGGAGAATCGGCAGGGTGACGGACTTCAGAGGCCATGAGGTCGCTCTCCCCGTCTTTACGCGACCTCACCCGTATAATACTAATTTACAATCAGATGGAGAGACGGCGCAGGGTGCTGAGCAGCTCGCGGTTGATGGGCTTGTCGTTCTTGATGGCCTTGGTGAAGGGGACGTAGACTATCTCGTCGTTCTTGATGCCGATCATGACGTTGCGCTGGTCGTCGAGCAGGGCGTCGATGGCGGCGGCACCCATGCGCGAGGCGAGGATGCGGTCGTGGGCTGTGGGTGAACCACCGCGCTGCAGGTGTCCGAGTATTGAGACGCGCACGTCATAGCCGGGGTATTCGTTCTTGACGCGCTCGGCCATGCCCATCGCTCCGCCGGTGACGGGGCTCTCGGCCACGAGGACTATGGATGAGTTCTTGCTCTTGCGGAATCCGTTCTGGATGAGTTCGGCGAGCTGGTCGACCTCGGTCGATATCTCGGGGATGATGGCGGCCTCGGCGCCGGCGGCGATGGCGCCGTTGAGAGCGAGGAAGCCGGCGTCGCGGCCCATAACCTCGATGAAGAAGAGGCGCTCGTGGCTGGTGGCGGTGTCGCGTATCTTGTCGACGCACTCCATGATGGTGTTAAGCGCTGTGTCATAGCCTATTGTGGTGTCGGTGCCATAGAGGTCGTTGTCGATGGTGCCGGGCAGGCCTATGATGGGGAAGTTGAATTCGTTAGCAAAGATACGGGCACCGGTGAGTGAGCCGTCGCCGCCTATAACCACCAGGGCGTCAATGCCTTGACGTTTCAGGACGTCGTAGGCGAGCTGGCGGCCCTCGGGGGTCTGGAACTCTTTACAGCGGGCTGTCTTGAGTATGGTGCCGCCCATCTGTATGATGTTTGATACGTTCTGGGTACGGAACTCGACGATCTCGTCGGTGATGAGTCCACGGTAGCCGCGGTAGATGCCTTTGACTTTGAAGCCTGCAAAAATGGCCGAACGGGTGACGGCGCGTATGGCCGCGTTCATTCCGGGGGCGTCACCTCCTGAGGTGAGTATGCCTATGCATTTAATTTCAGACATATAGAACTGTATGTTAGATTTGTTTCTTTTGAGAGGCCAAAGTTACATAAAAGCAATCCTAAACACAACAATAGGGGCGCCAAAATAACAGGTTGAGGCCACATTGTTAACATTTATTCACTTATTGGGCTGACCGCAGGGCGTCGGTTACAAGGCGTGCCTTGGCTGGGCCAATGACCTCAGCCACAGCGTCGAGCGATGCTTCGCGTATCTTCTTGACGCTCTTGAAGTGTTTGAGCAGGGCGGTCTTGGTCACTTCGCCTATGCCTTTGATCGAGTCGAGCTCGCTCACGATCTGCGACTTGCTGCGGCGGTCGCGGTGGTGGGTGATGCCGAAGCGGTGGGCCTCGTCGCGCAGGTGCTGGACGACGCGCAGTGACTCGGAGTTCTTGTCGATGTAGAGTGGTGCCGAGTCGCCGGGAAAGTAGATCTCCTCGAGTCGCTTGGCTATGCCCACAACGGCTATGCGGCCGCGCAGCCCCATGGCATCGAGCGCCTCGACGGCGGCGCTGAGCTGGCCTTTACCGCCGTCGACGACTATGAGCTGGGGCAGCGGCTGGCCCTCGTCGACGAGGCGGGTGTATCGGCGGGTGAGCACCTCTTTCATTGACGCGAAGTCGTCGGGGCCCTCGACGGTCTTGATATTGAAGTGGCGGTAGTCGCGCTTGGAGGGGCGGGCGTTCTTGAATACGACACACGATGCGACGGGGTTGGTGCCCTGTATGTTCGAGTTATCGAAGCACTCGATGTGGCGGGGCAGCTCGGAGAGGTGGAAGTCCTGCTGCATGCGCCGTAGGGTGCGCTCGAGTCGCTCTTCGGGGTTGTTGCGTTCCATCTGCTTGAGCACGTCGTTCTTGGCCTGGGTGGCGTTGCGCTGTGACACGTCGAGCAGCTTGGCGCGGTCGCCGCGCTGTGGCACGGTGAATGTCACGCCCGACAGCTCCAGGTCGGGTGCCTCGGCGACGATGACCTCGCCGAACTCCACCTCGAGGGTGTTCTTGATTTCCTGCATGGCGTATGCGAGCACCTCGGCGCGGGTCTCGTCGAGGCGGCGTTTGTAGCGCAGTGTCACGCTCCTGACCACGGCGCCGCGGCGAACGTGCATATAGTTGACATAGACATCGTCCTTGTCGTCGTCGATTCCGAACACATCGACCTCGTTGATTGTCTGGCTAACGATGACGCTCTTGGCGCGATAGCGCTCAACGAGCAGATACTGCTCCTTGAGTTCCTGGGCCTCTTCAAACCTGAGCTGCATGGCGAGCTGCTCCATCTCGGCACGCAGGTAATCCATCAGCTCGCCGGTCTCGCCGCTGAGTATCTTACGGACGTTGTCGATATATTCGCCGTATTTTTCGGGCGTGATGCCGCCCACACAACAGCCCTTGCAGCGCTTTATGTGGTAGTCGAGACAGACGCGTCCCTTGTGGCGGTCGAGATACTCGGGCGTGATGGGAACACGGCACGAACGTATCGGAAAGATGCGTTTGACCAGGTGCAGGACGGCGCGGGCCGACTGGGTATCGGTGTACGGGCCATAGTATTTTGAGCCGTCTTTCACATGCTGACGGGTCATGAACACGCGCGGATAGAGTTCTCGGGTAACACAAATCCAGGGGTAGGACTTGTCGTCCTTGAGCAGCACGTTGTAGCGCGGCTGGTACTCCTTGATCATGGAGTTCTCGAGGTTGAGCGCATCCTGTTCGGTAGGTACGACGATATATTTCATATCGGCGATGGCGCGCACCAGCAGATTGGTGCGCAGGCTGTCGTGCGTGCGGTTGAAGTATGACGACACGCGGCGTTTCAGATTCTTAGCCTTGCCCACATATATGACCTTGCCCTCGGAATCGAAATACATGTACACACCGGGGGTGTCGGGCAGTATCGCAATCTTGTCGCGCAGTTCCTGTGATTTGTTCATATCGTGTTTTGCCATGCTATTATAACGTTTCTACCCCACCCTTTAGTGCGACAAACGCCGATAAGTATCACGACGGGATCTTATCGGCGCCTGGAGCCGTACGGGCAGCCGCCCGTCAGCACAGTGGTTCAGTATGTAATCAATGAGGTCACCTCGACATCGGCAGGTAGAGCGGCACGGCCGTTGAGGGCACCGAGCTCGATGATGAAGTTGACATAAATCTTTTTAGGATTCATCCTCTTGACAAGCTCTATGGCAGCAGCCATTGTGCCGCCGGTGGCGAGCACATCGTCGTGCAGCACTACGATATCGTCCTCGGTGATGGCATCACGATGAATCTCGATCGTGTCCTTGCCGTACTCTTTGTCGTAGGAAGCCTGCAGTGTGTCGGCAGGGAGCTTACCGGGCTTACGTACGGGCACGAAACCGGCACCGAGCTCAAAAGCGAGAATAGAGCCGCCAATGAATCCGCGCGACTCGATACCCACGACCTTGGTCACACCCTTGTCGCGATAAATCTGAGAAAGCTCCCAACCGATAGTGTGCAGGGCACGCGAATCCTTAAATACAGTCGTGAGGTCTTTGAACACTATACCCTTCTTGGGGAAGTCAACAACGTCACGGACATGAGCTTTGATATATTCCATCCTTTTAAATTTAAGAGATTGATATTATGTTTATTATTTATGTTCCACGTGAAACAATCATCGTCCCGAGAGAAGCAGCAGGACGTTAATATCGTTTGGCGATACACCGGGTATGCGCGATGCCTGAGCAATGGTTTCGGGGTCGATACGTTTAAGTTTCTGACGAGCTTCGGTCGACAACGCCGTGATGATGTCATAGTCCCACTTACCCCTGATGCGGACACCTTCAAGGCGCCCTATCTTATCAGCAATGCCGCGCTCGCGGTCGATATAGCCCTGATATTTTACGAGTATCTCGGCAGCCTCTATAACCTCGTCCCTCAGATAAGCCGGAATCTCATCAACAAAATGCACGAGTTTTTTACTAACAGGCAATAGATTTTTGAAGGTGACCTGTGGCCTAAGCAACATATCATGAAGCCTCGTACCCTCGGTAAGCGGAGTTGAGCCGAGAGGCTCAAGCACCGTATTGGCTACATCGGCCTTAACTTTTGTTGACTTCAGCAACGCTATCAAATCATCGCGGTAACGACGCTTTTCGACCATCAGGTCATAGCGCTCTTGAGTCGCCAGACCTATCTCGTAGCCGAGCGGCGTGAGACGCATATCGGCATCATCCTGACGCAGCAATATGCGATACTCGGCACGCGAGGTGAACATGCGGTACGGCTCATCGACACCTTTAGTGACAAGGTCATCAATAAGCACACCGATATATGCCTGGTCACGGCCAAGCGTGAACGGCGCCCTACCCTGCACTTTGAGAGCGGCATTAATACCGGCAATCAGACCCTGGCCGGCCGCTTCCTCATAGCCCGTAGTACCGTTAATCTGGCCGGCAAAAAACAGGCCCGATATACGCTTGGTCTCAAGCGTGTGTTCAAGCTGTGTAGGGTCAAAGAAGTCGTACTCGATAGCATAGCCGGGACGATAAATCTGAACGTCGCTGAGAGCCGGGACAGTTGTCAACGCCTCGATCTGAACATCAATAGGCAGCGACGACGAGAAACCGTTCAGGTAAAATTCACATGTTTCCTCTCCCTCGGGTTCAAGGAAGAGCTGATGTTCGGTCTTATCGGCAAATGTAACAATCTTAGTCTCGATGCTCGGGCAGTATCGCGGACCTATACTCTTAATCTGACCGTTATAGAGTGGCGAATCGGGTAACCCGCGACGCAACACATCATGGGTTTCTGTATTGGTATAAGTGATATAACACGGCCGCTGTTTGAGCTCGCGCTGCACACCGGGGAGGAAAGAGAATTTATGAAAATCGTCGTCACCCCACTGTTCCTCAGTGAGTTCCCATTTAACTGAACGACCATCGATACGCACAGGCGTACCTGTTTTCATACGGTCGGCTACAAAACCGAGCTCCTTGAGCTGTTCGGTAAGCCCGTGAGCGGCAAGTTCAGATATACGGCCACCCTCAATCTGCGTGCGCCCGAAGTGCATCAGGCCGTTAAGGAACGTACCGTTGGTAAGAACAACAGCACGCGACTTGAACGTGACATTGAGCGCAGTGATAACACCGGCAACCTTACCATCTTCGATAACCAGCTGATTGACTTGGTCTTGCCAAAGGTTGAGATTTGGAGTGTACTCGAGAATGTGGCGCCACAAGGCCGAGAATTTGTTACGGTCACTCTGGGCACGCGGGCTCCACATAGCCGGGCCCTTGGAACGGTTCAACATCCTGAACTGTATGGCCGTGCGGTCAGTCACAATGGCGGTCATTCCGCCAAGCGCATCTATCTCCCTGACAATCTGGCCCTTGGCAATGCCGCCAATAGCGGGATTACAGCTCATCTGAGCTATCTTGTTGAGATCGTGGGTAATAAGAAGTGTCGACGCACCGAGACGCGCAGCCGCAGCCGCAGCTTCACATCCGGCATGTCCAGCACCAACAACTATGACATCATATTCAAACCGCATAACAATATAGATTACAGCAACGCAAGCGCCTCGTTTTCATGTTGTTCCATTACTTCGCGCTCACCCGGCCCCTTGTCGTTGATACCACACAGGTGCAGGACGCCGTGAATTATAACACGTTTAAGTTCAGTCATATAATCGCTACCAACAAGCTCGGCATTAGTTTTCACCGTATCGAGCGATATGAACATATCGCCACGCAACAGCTGTCCGCGCGTGTAATCGAACGTGATTATATCGGTAAAATAGTCGTGCTGAAGATATTGCAGATTGACCTCGAGAATCTTAGGGTCATTACAGAATATATAAGTAAGCTCGCCGACAATCTTAGCATGAAGGCGTGCGACCTCGAGGATCCAGTTCTGTAAAGCATCATAGTCTAAGGCCGGGAGCTCAACCCCGTCGGCCAACCACTGAAATTGTTCTCTCAATATATGACTGATTTATAGACCGATACCACAAAATTTAAACATCGGTCAGGTTACATGCAAAATTAAGACATTTTGCCGAACTAAACAAATTTCGCAGTCAAGAGAAAAAAATGTAAGCCGCTATCACGCCCGAGATTGACCCAACCACATCGGCGAGCAGGGCGTACGACACGGCATAACGCGTGCGCTTAACGCCCACGCTGCCAAAGTAAACCGCAAGCACATAGAACATTGTGTCAGTGCTGCCCTGTATCGATGCCGATACACGGGCAACGAACGAATCGGCACCATAGGTGTTCATAAGGTCGACCATCAGGCCACGCGAACCGCTGCCGCTCATAGGCTTCATGATAGCCGTAGGCAGCGCGCCGACCCACTCGGCGTCAAAGCCCAGCCACGCCACAAATGCAGCGATAGAGTCAGTTATAAAATCCATCGCGCCCGACGCCCTGAACATGCCTATAGCCACAAGTATAGCGACGAGATAAGGTATGATGGTCACGGCCGTTTTAAAGCCTTCTTTTGCGCCATCAATGAACGCCTCGTACAAGTTAAGGCGACGCCTCATTCCGGCCAAAAGAAAGAGCACTATGACGCTGAAAAGGATAACATTGGCCACTACCCCACTCCACAGTTGCACGGCCTCGCTCGGCAGCGACGAGAAAAACCACACTATGCCACCTATAACAGCTGCCATCGACAGCAGCCAGCCAAGGAGCACAGGGTCGGCAAGGCGTATCCGCTGCCTGATACACAGCGCGATAATACCGACGAACGTGGCAATGAAAGTGGCAACAAGGATAGGCAGAAAAACATCGGTAGGATTGGCCGCTCCGGCCTGGGCACGGTACATCATGACGCTTATAGGTATGAGGCACAGGCCCGAGGCGTTCAGCACCAGGAACATAATCATGGCATCGGTAGCACGGTCTTTCTCATCGTTGAGCTCCTGAAGCTCCTGCATCGCTTTCAGGCCCAACGGCGTGGCGGCGTTGTCGAGGCCGAGCATATTGGCCGACATGTTCATGAACATCGACCCCATAGCAGGATGATTGCGCGGAACGCCGGGAAACAGTCGAGTGAACAGCGGACTCACTGCACGGCCGAATATCTGGATGACACCTGCACGCTCACCAATCTTCATCAGTCCGAGCCACAGCGACAGCACCCCGGTGAGGTAAAGCGCAATCTCGAAGGCATTGGCCGCCGACGTAAAACTCGACCCCATCACCTCACTCCATACGCCCGGCTCGCCGAGCAACGACCTGACGAGCGTAACGGCAAACGCCACTATAAAAAATGCAATCCAGATATAATTTAAGACCATGTGACAACAATTGGCAGTAAAATTGATGATAAAAATTTTTCAGACAAATTTTCGGAAACACGAAAAATCGCCTTATAATAATATATTTCAATTACTTAGGGCGATTTTAGCGTTCTGAGATTTTCACGCACGAAATTTTCTGATGTCCCGGTGGTGAAAAACGAAGTTTCAGACGGTTTTATTTGTCTGACATCACGGCCTTGATCGCCGAGACAAATTCGTCCTTGGACACGACGCCCGTAAAGACCTTCGATTTCTTATTGGCCGGGTTGAAAATAAAAATTGTCGGAACGACTTGTATTCTCATCGCCGCACTGAACTGCGGACAACGATCAACGTCGACCGAGTAAAAGTCGACCTTGCCGTCCATCTCGGCAGCCACAGCATCGAACGTAGGCTTGAACACTTTGCACGGCCCGCACCAGGTCGCCGAGAAATCGACAACGAACGGACGCTTGGCCTCGGTCACTACCGTCGCCGCGTCCTTGTCATTAAGCTCGGTAACATTTTTGGCGGCAAACGCCGTGAGACCCGACACCGCGATAACTAAAAATAATAAAAACTTCTTCATATTCATATTTTCTACAAATTTAATTTAACCTTATTATATAAACAACTGAGAGCGCACAAAAGATGAAAATATTGCAAGTCGCATCAAAAAACACTACCTTTGTAATACAATTATGGAAAGTACCGCCACAAATACCCCATCGGTCGAGCCCGCGCTCTACCTGTTTCCCGTGCCGCTGAGCACGGGCAGCGCCGACACGGTACTACCCGATTTCAACCTGCGTCTCGTCAGCCTGGTCAAGCATTTCATAGTCGAGAACACACGCTCGGCACGCCGGTTCCTGAAACTGTGCGACCGCTCAATCGACATTGACAGCCTCACATTCACCGAACTAAACCGCCACACCAACGCTGCCGACATACCCGCCATGCTCGAGCCGCTTGCCCACGGCGAGGCCGTGGGCGTCATCTCCGAGGCCGGCTGTCCGGCCATCGCCGACCCGGGCGCCGACGTCGTTGCCATAGCCCAGCGCCGAGGCTTCAAGGTAGTGCCGCTCGTAGGCCCGTCGAGCATACTGATGTCAATGATGGCATCGGGCTTCAACGGCCAGTCGTTCGCATTCAACGGCTACCTGCCCATCGACAGGGACGCCCGTGCCAAAGCCTTGAAAACCATGCAGCAGCGCATCGTTCACGAGCGCCAGACCCAGATATTCATCGAGACACCCTACCGCAATAACAAACTAATAGCCGAACTCGCCAGCTCGCTACCGGGCAACATGCTGATGTGCATCGCATCAGACATCACCGGGCAACGCCAATCGATCCTGACGCGCAGCTGCGCCGACTGGAAACGTGCCAAGTATGACTACGACAAGATACCGGCTATCTTCCTACTGTTCAGCTAATGGCACGTTCTAAGAAATCATCATCGATCAATCTCGGCCAGCCGTCGCTCTTTGACAGCTACGACCTGTTCGGCACCACAGCCGACGAGCCTCAGCTGCAGGGCCTCGACCACCACATAAGGCTCGCTCAGGAGAAGTTAGCCGCCCGTCGCGAGTCGACTATCAAGCCCCTTGGCGATATCACGGCCGACAGGCGCGTGCTGTTCATATCGTTCGGCAGCGGCAGCAGCGGCAACAGCTGTTATGTGGGAACACGCACCGAGGGCCTGCTGATAGATGCCGGCGTCGACCACAAGAAAATCGAGGCCGAGATGACGCGCAACGGCATGGATATGACCGTCATAAAAGGCATTATCCTCACCCACGACCACGGCGACCACGTACGATACGCCTATGCACTGCTGCGCACCAACCGCCACATGGCGCTGTACTGCACCCCGCGCGTACTCAACGGCATACTGCGCCGCCACAACGTGTCACGGCGCATCAAAGACTACCATCACGCCATCTATAAAGAGATACCGTTCACTCTCGGAGGCTTCGAGATAACGGCATTTGAGGTAGACCACGACGGGTCAGACAACATGGGCTTCTTCATCACCTCGCCAGGCTTCAGCTTTGCGGTAGCAACCGACCTGGGGCGCATCGGCGAGCGTGTCGACCACTACATGCGCCGGGCCACACACATCATGATCGAGAGCAACTATGACCTCACGATGCTCATGCGCGGCCACTATCCCGAGTATCTCAAAGCACGCATCATAGCCGACAACGGCCACCTTGACAACGAGGTCACGGCCGCCTACATCGCGTCAATCTACCGCCCCGAACTCAAGTACGTGTTCCTGTGCCACCTCAGCAACGACAACAACACCCCGCTGATAGCCACCGAGACCGTCGGCAAAGCCCTCGCAGCCATCGGCATCACGGCCGGCGACGGCTCCAACTCACCCACTGCCAGCCTCGCCCCGCTGCAGGTGATGGCCTTGCCGCGCTTCGACTCGACAGGCATCGTCACGCTGCGCCTGCCGTGACTATTCATCCCCTGACCGGTACATAAACAATGTAAATGCAGTCCTGCCATCACGACAAGCCTGCATTTACCTTATATAAAACCAAAATTATATTCTATTGAGACGAGGCATCAAAGCACACCCTGAGCCATCATAGCGCGGGCCACCTTCATGAAGCCTGCCACGTTGGCGCCCTTCACATAGTTGATGTAGCCGTCGGGCTCAGTGCCGTGTTTGACACACTGCTCGTGGATGTTGGCCATGATCTGCTTCAACTTGGCATCAACCTCCTCGGCAGTCCACGACAGCTTCTGAGAGTTCTGAGCCATCTCCAGGCCCGATGTCGCAACACCGCCGGCATTGGCAGCCTTACCGGGCGCATAGAGAATCTTGGCAGCAAGGAACTCCTTGATAGCCTCGGGAGTAGAAGGCATGTTGGCACCCTCGCTCACGGCAATACAGCCGTTGGCCAGCAGCGCGCGGGCGTCATCGCCGTCAATCTCGTTCTGGGTAGCCGACGGCATGGCGATGTCACACTTAACGTGATGCCAGGGACGCTCGCCGGGATAATATTTTACAAGCTCGGGGTACTCCTCGGCAACCTCGCTTATGCGGCCGCGATATACATTTTTGAGCTCGAAGATATAGTCAAGCATGGCGGGAGTGATGCCGTCGGGCACGTAGATCGAACCCGAGCTGTCGCTCATCGACACGACCACGGCGCCGAGCTCAAGCAGCTTCTGGGCGGTGTAGGTTGCAACGTTGCCCGAACCCGAGATAGCGACACGCTTACCCTTGATATCGATGCCGCGAGTAGCCAGCATGTTCAACAGGAAGTAGCAGTTACCGTAACCTGTTGCCTCGGGACGTATTAACGAACCGCCGAACTCGAGGCCCTTGCCGGTGAATGTGCCGGTGAACTCACGCGCCATCTTCTTGTAGTAGCCATACATATAGCCTACCTCACGGCCGCCCACGCCTATATCGCCGGCGGGAACATCGGTATCGGGGCCAATCTGGCGCCACAGCTCGGCGATGAAAGCCTGGCAGAAACGCATCACCTCCATATCGCTCTTGCCGCGGGGCGAGAAGTCACTGCCACCCTTGGCACCACCCATAGCGAGAGTGGTGAGCGAGTTCTTGAATGTCTGCTCGAAAGCAAGGAACTTCAGAATAGACTGATTGACTGACGAGTGGAAACGGATACCACCCTTGTACGGGCCGATAGCGTTGTTGTGCTGTATGCGGTAGCCCATGTTGTTGCGCACCTTGCCGGCATCATCAATCCACGATACGCGGAACGAGAAAATGCGGTCAGGAATACACAGGCGCTCGATCAGATTGTAGCGCTCAAACTCGGGGTGCTCATTGTAAGTATCCTCGATAGTTGTTAATACCTCCTCAACAGCCTGAATATACTCGGGCTCATTGGGGAAACGTCTTTTCAAATCGTCAATTACTTCAATTGCTTTCATGTGACAAACCTATGGATTTACCTAAAATTGTTTGGTTAAAGATTAATTTAGGCGCAAAATTAATACATTTTATTAAATTAACCTAACAAAAGTCAATAAATTTTTCAATTTAATTCGCAAAATGTCACATGTCAAAATTTTATAAATTGTGCATCGTACATTCTACATGGTCACTTTCTCGACTTTCGAGCCTTGGCGCTTGATGTAAATGCCGTGGCCGGGGCTCTCCACGCGGCGGCCCTGCATGTCGTAATACTCGGCCGGCACATCCTTGCCGTCGACTGTCACCTCGTCGACATCCGACAGGTCTTCGTCCTGCACTATGTTGGCGAAGTAGCGCCATCCCGGGGCTATCATGTAGCGCTGACGCGCTCCCTTGGGCACATGCAGCATGGCGTCATATCCCTCGAGGAACGAATTGTCGTAGGCTTCGGGTGCCAGTGTCGAGTTGCAGTACACATTCTCCAGATTGAAATTCCTGTTGAACGCCCTGTCGCCCACCGACCGCAGCGCGCTCCCCAACCTAACCGTCCTCAAATCGCAGTTTTTAAACGCATCCTTGCCGATGATCCTTACACGTTCGCCCAGGTCGGCATAGGTCAGCTTTCTGCAGTTCTCAAACGTAGAGTCATAGACCACGTCGACCTCCTCATTCAGCTTCACCTCGGTTATCGCGGTATTCCTGAACGCCTCGGCGCCAATCTTTACGAGTCCGGGTATGAAATCCTCGCCGAACGATAGCTTCGGGCAGTTCATAAACCCGCACTCGCCAACCTCGGTGATAGCTGTATTCTCACCGAACGCAATTGATTCAAGCGCCGTACAGTTAGCAAACGTCGATTCCCCAATCTTGGTAATAACAGCTTTATCGCCAAACT
>CAMWLW010000039.1 GCA_947175245.1 uncultured Bacteroidales bacterium | reverse complement strand
GCTCAGGTGCTTGCCCACCCCGAGTGCAAACAGGCCCTTATACTGCTTGCCGACGTCGTGGGCTCGACTGCCGCCTTGCTCAATCATGCCGTCAAGAGCGACTGCAAGGAGTTCATCGTGGCGACCGAGAGTGGCATCCTGCACGAGATGCAGCGTCAGTGTCCCGACAAGCTGTTCATACCGCTGCCGCCCGACGACTCGACATGTGCATGCAACAACTGCAGCTTCATGAAACTTAATACGCTCGAGAAGCTGCGCGACTGCCTGCTCAACGAGCAGCCCACAGTCGAGGTAGACCCCGAGCTGGCCGCCCGTGCCCGACGTCCCATCGACCGCATGCTCTCGATGAGCTGACACGTTATTTACAATTTATAAACAAGAAATATACATTATATATAATATGGAATATAATCACCGCGATATTGAAGCCCGTTGGCAACAGTACTGGAAAGACAACAAAGTGTATAAAACCGAGATCGACGAGTCGAGACCCAAATACTATGTGCTCGACATGTTCCCTTACCCGTCGGGAGCCGGTCTGCACGTAGGTCACCCGCTGGGCTACATCGCGTCTGACATCTATACCCGCTACAAACGTCTGCGCGGCTACAATGTGCTTCACCCTATGGGCTATGACGCCTACGGTCTGCCGGCCGAGCAGTATGCCATTCAGACGGGTCAGCATCCCGAGATAACCACCAACACCAATATTGCGCGCTACCGTCAGCAGCTCGAGAAGATAGGTTTCAGCTTTGACTGGGATCGTGAGATACGCACGTGTGACCCCTCTTACTATAAGTGGACACAGTGGGCGTTCATCAAGATGTTCAACAGCTACTACGACACCAAGGAGAACAAGGCTATGCCTGTAGCCGACCTTGTGAAGCACTTTGAGAAGCACGGCACTGACGGCGTGCATGCCCACACATCGCGCGAGATATCGTTTACAGCCGACGAGTGGAACAGCATGACCGACAAGGAGCGCAGCGACATGCTCATGAACTATCGCATAGCCTATCTGGGAAACACGATGGTAAACTGGTGTCCTAAACTCGGCACAGTGCTTGCCAATGACGAGGTGAGCGAGGGCCTGTCGATACGCGGCGGCTACCCTGTTGAGCAGAAACTCATGTACCAGTGGTGTCTGCGTGTCAGCGCATACGCCGGCCGTCTGCTCGACGACCTGGAGAAACTCGACTGGAGCGACTCAATCAAGGAGACACAGCGCAACTGGATAGGACGTTCGCAGGGTGCCGAGATGAAATTCCCCATCGCCGACAGCGACGTGGTGCTTGACATCTTCACCACACGCGCCGATACTGTCTTTGGTGTGACATTCATGGTGCTTGCTCCCGAGAGCAAGTATGTCGACATGATTGTAACTCCCGACCGGCGTCAGGCGGTCGACGAGTATATAGACTCGATCAAGCACAAGACCGAGCGTGAACGCATGATTGACAAGAAAGTGACAGGCGTGTTCACAGGTGCATACGCCGTCAATCCCCTCACCGGCAAGAAAATACCCGTGTGGGTGAGCGACTATGTGCTCGCCGGTTACGGTACAGGCGCCATCATGGCCGTTCCTGCCCACGACTCGCGCGACTATGCTTTCGCCCGTCAGTTTGACCTGCCCGTCATTCCGCTCATCGAGGGTGCCGACGTGAGCGAGGAGAGCTTCGACGCCAAGGAGGGTAAGATGATTAATTCGAGCTGCGGCGACCTCAATCTCAACGGCATGGAGGTCAAGGATGCCATCGCGGCTACCAAGAAATATATAGAGGAGAAAGGCATAGGCCGTGTAAAGACCAACTACCGCCTGCGCGACGCCATCTTCAGCCGTCAGCGCTACTGGGGCGAGCCGTTCCCCGTATATTATAAGGACGGAATACCCTGTATGCTCGACGAGTCGTGTCTGCCGTTGCAGCTGCCCGAGGTCGACAAGTATCTGCCCACCGAGACAGGCGAGCCCCCGCTGGGACGTGCCAAGAACTGGACTACCCCCGAGGGCTACCCGCTGGAGCTTAATACGATGCCCGGATTTGCCGGTTCGAGCGCCTACTATCTGCGCTACATGGATCCTCACAACAACGATGCTCTTGTGAGCGACCGTGCCAACGGTTACTGGCGCTGTGTCGACCTGTATGTGGGCGGTACCGAGCATGCTACGGGTCACCTTATCTACAGCCGTTTCTGGAACAAATTCCTCTATGACCTCGGCGTGGTGTGTGAGCCCGAACCCTTCAAAAAACTCATCAACCAGGGCATGATTCAGGGTCGCAGTAACTTTGTGTATCGTATCAAGGACACCAATACATTCGTGTCATACGGTCTCAAGGACAACTATGACTTCACACCCATACATGTCGATGTAAATATTGTTTCAAACGACCAGCTTGACATCGAGGCGTTCAAAAAATGGCGTCCCGACTATGCCGACGCCGAGTTCATACTCGAGGACGGCAAATATATATGTGGATGGGCTGTTGAAAAGATGTCAAAATCTATGTTCAATGTAGTCAATCCCGACGATATAGTAGAGCGTTATGGTGCCGACACCCTGCGCCTTTATGAGATGTTCCTCGGCCCCGTCGAGCAGAGCAAACCGTGGGATACCAACGGTATTGACGGTGTTAGCCGCTTCATCAAAAAGCTGTGGAACCTGTTCTACAAGGGTGATGAACTGCTCGTGACCGACGGTGAACCATCGCGCGACGAACTCAAAGCCGTACACAAGCTCATCAAGAAAGTTACGGCCGACATCGAGAGCTTCTCTTACAACACCTCGATAAGTGCCTTCATGGTGTGTGTCAATGAGCTCACACAGCTCAAATGCCACAATCGCGCCATCCTGAGCGATCTCGTTGTGGTACTCGCTCCCTTCGCTCCCCATGTGGCCGAGGAGCTGTGGCACGTGCTCGGTCACGACACCACGGTGTGTGATGCTCCATGGCCCGCTTTCAATGAGGAATATCTCAAGGAGAACGAGGTGACGATGGCTGTATCGTTTAACGGTAAGGCCCGTTTCAACATCCAGGTACCTGTCGACATGCCGTCGGCCGATATCGAGAAGATAGCGCTCGCACACGAAGGCGCCGCCAAGTGGCTCGAGGGCAAGATTGTTAAAAAAGTGATAGTAGTACCCCGCAAGATTGTTAATATCGTAGTAGGTTAACATTTATTTGGCTGTTAATTTCAATAATCGGTTCAGCTTCACGTTATAGTAGTGTATGGCATCAGACGTTCGTGAAATAGTGTTTGCAACCAACAATGCCCATAAGCTTAGCGAATTGCGTGCTGTGGTGGGTGATCATCTGAAGGTGTTGAGTCTTGAAGATATAGACTGTCATGACGACATACCCGAGACAGGTGACACCCTCGAGGAGAACTCGATGTTGAAGGCCCGCTGGGTCAAGGATAAGTATGGCTATGACTGTATAGCCGACGATACCGGCCTTGAAGTGGTAGCCTTGGATGGTGCGCCCGGTGTACACTCGGCACGTTATGCGCCCGGTGACGGTCACGATTCAAAGGCCAACATGGAGTTGCTGCTGCACAACATGGAGGGTGTTACCGACCGTCGCGCACGGTTCCGCACGGTAATCACGCTGCTGACCGGTGCCGATGGCTGCCGGGTTGTGGACGGCGTCGTGAATGGCACTATAGCTACATCGCCGCGCGGTGAGAACGGGTTTGGTTACGACCCCGTTTTCCTGCCCGATGAGGCTGCCGGGCTGTCATTCGCCCAGATGGACGCCGATGCCAAGAATATGATTAGTCACCGTGGCCGTGCCACAAGGACTTTACTGAACCTACTTGAAAAACAAGCTTGAAAATGATTAAATTACGCTATCTCTTCTCTTTCATACTCTTATCAGCCGGCATTTTAGGCATGCGGGCTCAGTTGCCTGTCGGCAGCTGGCATCAGTTTGCTTCGTTTGCCACGGTTGATAAGCTGATTGATACTGACGATAAGGTTTTCTTCCTGACGTGCGGTCAGCTATATTCTTATGACAAGGATAACGACGAGACCTACTGTTACTCGTCGGGCAACCGCCTGTCTGACAGCAATGTCACCGACATCTATTATAATACGGGCAAGAAACAGCTCGTGGTGGTCTACAGCAACAGCAACATCGATGTCATTGACCGCGATGACCGCGTGTACAATATGCCCGACATTAAGGATGCGTCGCTCGATATGGTGCCTGTTATCAACGATATTGCCTTTGACGGCGACCGTTTCTTCGCGGTCACCAACTTTGGTATTGTAGCGTTCGATACAAAGAAAATGGAAGTGAGCTCGGCCGGTAATTACCGCATGAATCTGACAAATGTGATGGTATCGGGCGATAATATCTGGGTGCGTGAAATCAGCAACTTTCACCATATTATTGACAAGAATGTCAATCTGACATCGATATCTAATCTGAAGAAGTATATGTTCACATATACTACCGACGAGATGTGTGACCTGGCCGATGACCTGGCCGTGTTTATAGCTGAAGGCCGCAAACAGCTTTCAGTTAAGAAGTTGGTACCGAGGCCCGGCAGAACTGAGGATGTTAGTTTTACTAACGATACCAACCTGCGCGGTCTCACTAAACAGGCCGACGGCTCGGTGATGTGTCACAGCAATACCCGATTATATACAATCACTCCTGACGGCACCGTGTCGTCGGTGTCACTGAGCGGTACACCGCTCGAAACAAAAAGTGAGTCAAACACTTTTGAAACCAAGACTATAGGTTCATTCAAGGGCCTTGACCGGCTGTGGATGGGCAACAGCGAGGGCCTGTCGTCTTACTCTCTCAAAGACGGGCAGCTGACAGTGTTGTCAGAGCCTATACACTATGCCGACGGTCTCACGTTTGTCAATGTTGGTAATCTTGTCAAGGATGCCGACGGCGCTATCTATGCCGCCAGCCTGGGCTATAACAGATATCTTGAAAAATGTATGTATATAGGCCCTAATACCTTTTATGATTTATTTTACATAAATAAACTGAGCGATGGAGTTATTACCGATCTCTCACCTGTCAAATATACACCCAAGAACAAGAACCAGCGTCCTTACTCTACAAATCCTGTTGGATTTAAAAGCGGATTATATCTTCACATAGACCCCAATGATCCTGAGGGATATGTTGTAGGCTCGGTTTATGATGGTTTTTATTATTTTAAGAATGGTGAGGAAGTTGCTCACTACTATGAAGATAATTCAACTTTACAAACTATCAATTACGGTTATTGCGTGCGTTCGACGGGCCTTGAATTTGACCGTCATGGCAACCTGTGGTTAGTACAATTATTAGGTGAAGATGATGTGACGGCACAATTTCACATGCTGCCGGCCGATAAGGTAGGTACCGAGACAACCAAAGCCGATTGGCAATTGCTGAATTTTAACCGTGAATCGGGTCAAAATGGTGTGCTGCTGGCGTGTGAAAAAAGCAATAATATTTTTTATATAGACGGTTCTTACAAAACTCCCATATCCATCATCAAGACTAAGGGAACTACTACTCTCAGCGACGACGAGGCTTTTGACAGTCAGATTCTCGTCGATCAGGATGGTATATCGTTCTCCTATGAGTACATGCTCTGCATGATCGAGGATCAGAACGGCCACGTGTGGGTGGGCACTGATAACGGCGTGATAGAAATTACCAATCCCGACGGTATCACCAACTCAACATTCTCGATCAATCACCTGAAGGTGCCGCGCAACGATGGAACTAATTTTGCTGATTATCTGCTTGATGGTGAGATAGTAACGTCGATAGCTGTAGACCCCGCCAACCGCAAGTGGATAACAACCGTCCGCTCGGGTGTCTACCTTGTCAGCGAGAACGGTGACAAGATACTTGAGCACTTCGACCCCACCAACTCGCCGCTGTCGACCTATGGCGTGCTGTCGGCTATATGTGACGACAGGAACAACGTGTATTTCGCCACCACCAATGGCCTGTATCAGTATAGCAGCACGGCATCACATGCAGCTCAGGACTATTCTCAGGTCTATGCCTATCCCAACCCCGTGCGCCCCGAATACACGGGCTGGATTACCATCACCGGACTGATGGATAACTCGCTCGTCAAGATAGCCGATGCCGCCGGCAATGTCTTCTATCAGGGCACGAGCGAGGGCGGCATGCTCGTGTGGGACGGCTGTGACGCGCACGGCAGGCGTGTCAAGACCGGTGTCTACTATGTATTTGCATCGACCGGAGGTACAGGTGTGGAGTCAAACGGTGCAGTTACCAAAATCTTAGTTGTAAATTGATATGTCTGAAAAGATATCTTTGAAATATACTGACGAACGCGACCGCTGCTATGGCGTGGCGGGTATGGCTATGAGCATGATAGTTCTGGAGTGTGACGAGCTGCTGTCGGCTGTCGATATAGATGCCCCGGTGGAGGAAATGATGCAGTTTACTCCCCAATATTTCTTTGCCGGCAATCCGCGGTTGTCAGCGCGTCTGGCCTGGAACCAGCTACTTGAACACTATCGCCTCACCATGAGCATGCTCGTGAGCAATGTGCTCTCACGCCACTATGTGTATCGCCGGCAAGAGCTTACGCCCGAGCTGCTCGAGCTTGTACACAATTACATTGTTGAGGAGGGACGTGATACATGTCAGCTCGACGAGGACGAAATCAACTCGCTGTTCAACAAGCAGTTCAGTTACATGCAGCGCTTGTTCCGCCACCAGGGCGTGCAGTCGGTGGTCAATGACTTCGCCGGCAATCTGCTCAAGAGCCGCCACATGTCGGCAAGCGAGGTGCTCGAAGGTTTTAACGCACTGCGCTACCTGTAATTCAGTTCTTCAGGCACGAGACAGGCACTACATAGACGCCGTCCTCGCGTTGATAGGCAAAGTTGCCGACAGCGGTCAGAATCATCATGAACGACGGTGATGCCATCTTATCGGTATCAATCTTGTCGCGAAGTTTTAAAAGATTGGCTGCTCCTTCTTTGATAAGTTTATCACCTCCGAGTTTTATTTCAATAAGTCCGTATCGGCCGTTGCGCAGGTGTACGACCGTGTCACACTCGAGTCCGAGGCTGTCGCGGTAGTGGTAGACGTTTCCATTTAGTGACTCGGCATATACACGAAGATCACGGACACACAGGTTCTCAAATAAGAACCCGAATGTCTTGAGGTCAGACATTAAATCGTTCGGGCCTATACCAAGCGCCGCTGCCGCTATCGATGGGTCAATAAAGTAGCGTGTATCGCTTGTGCGTATCGCTGCCTTGCTTCTTAAATTTGGATTCCAGGCCGGCATATCCTCGATAACGAAAATCAGCTTTAAGGCATTGATATATGACTGCACGGTGCGGACGTCGAACGTGTCGTTCTCATTGCTCGACAAGTCAGTGGCTATTGACGATATGGGGGTCTGCGTACCTATAAAGCGGGCATACGACCTCAGAAGCCGCGATATTCGCTCGGGATTTTTAATTGTTCCGTCTACCCGGTTTACGTCAGAATTAATAACGGCATCCAAATAGTCAGTGGCTCGTTCCAACGAGATGTCCGGGTCTTGAAATATGGCTCTCGGCCAGCCGCCACGGCATGTCAGGTAGGCTATATGTTCAAGATCGGTATTACATACGGCCGATTGTTTTTCTCCGTCAAATAAGGCTTTAAGACTTATTTTACCTGATGAGTCACCCGATTCCCACAAGCTCATGGTACGCATTTTTATGCGGCTTATGCGTCCGGTGCCTGTATGAGTTTTCATTAATTCGTCTTTATCAACGAGAGGTACTGCCGATCCTGTCAGTATAAATTGGCCGTCCTCGCCACGATGGTCGACTGTAAAACGTATGGCATCCCATAACTTGGGTGCTATCTGCCATTCATCGATGAGTCGCGGTACAGCGCCGTCAAGTATGAGGTTCGGGTCAATGTTTGCGGCCTCAATGTTGCTGTCTCTCAGCAAAGGGTTGTCCATATAAATGATACTGTTGGCCTGTTGCTCGGCAGTTGTAGTCTTTCCACACCATTTGGGGCCTTCAATAAGTACAGCTCCCATCCCCTTTAATTTGTTAGACAGGATTGAGTCGGCTATTCTTGGTTTGTACTCGGGTTTTGACATAATTGACGGGTTTATTAATCAGGGTACAAATGTAAAAATATTTTGTTGATTTTCAAAATATTGATGGCCTAATGTATGAAATGTAGATGTTTTGATGTATGAAATGTAGATGTTTTGATGTATGAAATGTAGACGTTTCAATGTATGAAATATAGATGTTTTGATGTATGAAATGTAGAAAAATCAGGGATGGAAGGGTTTGTAGCGGGCGGCGTTGCTGAGCATGCGGTGGCCTACGCGGCAGTAGAGACACTTGCCGGCGTCACAGTAGCTGCGTTTTACCTGTATTAGCGCCTGTGATTCGAGTGCGTTTTTTATATTGATGCCTGCGTGTTCAAATATGAGCGTGTACTTGTTGTGCTCGGCGGGCAGGCTCTCGAGCAGCGACACGGCGCGATCCATGTAGCGGTGGTTGCCGCTCACCTGTCCCCAGGCATACATGAGGGGTGCCACTACATTAATCATCAGCGTGTTGACTGAGGTGCGGCTCAGTGCCACGGGTGTATTGGCCTCGTCGCCTTTCACACAGTTGAATGTGTAGGCGTGACGCCAGTAGCCATCGAGCGGACGGTTGAAAAATTCGGCAGCCTGATCGGCAGTCTCGATAGCTAATATGTCTGACAACAGTGAGTTGCGCGATGTGAGCAGGCGTGCCAGCAGCGCTATGCGGCGGTGAGGCAGGTTGGCGGGGCGCATGCGCGACATTTTCCACTGTATATCGGGCCTGTGCAGCTCAAATTTCACTGCCATGAAGCGGTACTCGGACAAGAGCCGTGAGGCGTAGATGTTGTCGGCCGGGGCATCGTCGAGCAATCCCGACTGTCCGAGCAGCATCGCCTCGATGATAAGCTGAAAGTCGGCGTGTTTGCGCAGGTAGCGCAGGGGCATCGAGCGTGCGAGGCGTTCAAACGGCTCACTGTTGGTATTGAAGCCAAGACCGCGGGCGATGGTGATGTAGGCGGCCTCTTCCCAGTCGCCCGACAGGTTGTCGAGCAGGTCGAGAATACGGTCGACCTTCATGTGCAGCCGTTCAAAGCCCATCGTGCCGAGCCAGTCGGCAACATGCAGCCTGTCGAGCTTACTGAGGGCCTTTTTACACGGCACAGCCTCGCCTCCCGAGCAACTTATCATCCGGGTGTACTGTGAGGCAAAATCGGGGTTGCAGGGCAGCAGTAGCTGTGGCAGCACACGTCCGTCGTGCAGCCTGATGCCGCGGTCGCTGACACCCACCACATGCAGTATCACCGAGTCATAGGCACGGTCTTTGTCGTGGCCGTGTCTGAACCAGTCGGAGGCGCGTACGTGTATCTCGACATTGCCCACCCACACGCGGCCGTCGATCTTTATCTTGGCATTAAAAAAGTCAGGACCCGAGTCGGTATTGAGCCGTCCCGGGTCGATGACCTGTATTGTGCGGCCGTCGACAGTGCTCATGCGCGGTGTGATCTGCAGCTTGTGCTGCCACATGTATTGCATGAGCTTTTCCACGGCGGCGGGTGATGTTAAATCATTGCGAACAGTATTGAGAATGGCATCCAGATGAGCCACACTACGAGGCTCAGGATGATGAACAGCGCCGTGCGTTCAGACATGCGGGCTGCCTTCCCGTAGTCGCCGTTACTGAAGTGTTTCCTGACCTTGGTCGAGCAGATGATGGCACACACTCCGAGCGGCAGGAAGCACACTATGGTGCAGATTATAGCCAGCACGAGATAGGTGGGCGGACACTTGGGCTCGACGGCCTGGACAGCCACATAGCCGGGCGGAACGGCGTCGGCCGGGGCGTAGATAACCGTCGCCGGTGCAGCCGGTGTCTCGGCCTGAGCCGTGATTTCAACTGCCTCAGTCTGTTCGGCCACTTCGGGTTCTACCGGGGCTTGCTCGGCCTCGACGGGTGGCAGCAGCTCGGCCAGCTCAGGCACGGTGTCAAGAGGCTGCCATTGGGGCATACCTTCACACCACACGGGTGTAGCAGGTGTCAGTTCCATGCCGGCGAGGTCGTCGACAGTGTATGGGCCCTGCTCGGTCTCGTTGATTATAATCCAGTAATTCATATTTTTAGAAGAATTTGGTCTCGGTGCCGAGGATGTCGCCCAACAGGTTGTTGGCCAGACGGCTTGCACCGATGCGGAAGTACTCGTTGGTGAGCCAGTTCTCGCCAAGCACCTCCTTGACGATAGTGTAGTAGGCAACGGCCTCGGCTGTGGTGGCTACGCCTCCCGAGCACTTGAAGCCCACCATGCGGCCTGTAGCCTCGTGGTATTCCTTGATGCACTGACACATCACGTAGGCGGCCTCGAGCGATGCGCCGGGGTATTCCTTGCCGGTCGATGTCTTCAGGAAGTCAGCGCCCGAGTACATTGAGAGAACAGATGCGGCCTTGATGTTGGCGGCAGTCTTGAGTGCGCCGGTCTCCAGGATGACTTTGAGGCGGGCGTCGCGGCACGCGCTCTTTATTTCTTCAATCTCGTCGCTCACGCCCTCATAGTCGCCGTCAAAGAAGTTACCGAGGTTCAGGACGATGTCGATCTCGTCGGCGCCGCCTTCAACAGCGAGTGCTGTCTCGGCCACCTTCACCTCAGAGAATGTCTGGGACGAGGGGAAACCGCCCGACACGCAGGCAATGTCGACCTTGCTCACCTCGAGGACGGCACGAACTACCTGTGCGAAGTTGGGGTAGACACAGATGGCGGCCACGTTGGGCAGCTCGGGGTGCTCCTCGTCAAAGGCGTTCACGCGCTCGGTGAAGTCGGCTACCGACTGGGGTGAGTCGGTCGACTTCAGTGTGGTGAGGTCGATGCAGTTGAACAGGAATTTGTAGACGTCGGTGTTGCGGTTCTCGGCAACCTTCTCGGCAACTATTTTGGCTACGGCGGCTGCTACGGCAGCGTCGTCGGTGATGACCTTTGAGGCCTCGATGGCCTGAGTATATTTATCGCTCATGTTTTATATGTTTTAAAGGGTTAATAGTGCAGGATTTATAGTTTATTGTCGGCAGTTGAACCTGTCGGTATCGCGCTGATTTTTCTTTTCGATATTCTTTTTTATCGCCTCGGTGAGGTCTATGCCCGTCTGGTTGGCGATGGCGGTGACTACCCACATCACGTCGGCGAGTTCATCGGCCAGGTCGCTCTTGTCACCGGGCTTGGCCACCTGGTCGCCATATCGGCGTGCCATGATGCGTGCCACCTCACCTGTCTCCTCGGCCAGGACAGCCGTGTTGGTGAGCGGCGAGAAATAACCGCCGCCGGTGCCGGTTATCCATTGGTCTACCGTCTTTTGTAACTCGCTTATTTCCATGGATTTATTCTTTTAGATGCGAGTCGATGATGATGGTGACGGGGCCGTCGTTGACCAGGGCCACCTGCATGTCGGCACCAAACACACCGCGCTCAACCGTGTGGCCCGTGAGCCGTGACACCTCGTTGCAGTAGAATTCATAGAGCGGTATGGCGGTCTCGTGGCCGGCGGCGCGTATGTAGCTGGGCCGGTTGCCGCGTCGGGTCGAGGCGGTGAGGGTGAACTGGCTCACGGCCAGCACCCGCCCGTCGACATCTATCACCGAGCGGTTCATCACGCCGGCATCGTCGTTAAAAATTCTCAGCGCAGCAGTCTTGGAGGCCACGAACAGGGCATCGGCCTCGGTGTCGCCTTGCTCGACGCCTACGAGCACCATCAGCCCGTGACCTATGGCCGAGTGCAACTCGCCGCCGATGGTCACCGATGCCTCCTTAACGCGCTGTATAACGACTCTCATTGTGCCTCAGTTTCGGGTGGTTCAGCCTATGTGGTTTACCTCGAGGTCGCCGCCGACAATCTCGTGCCAGGGCAGGCCGTGGATGGCGAGCTGCTCCAGGAACGGATCGGGATCAAACTCCTCGACGTTGTGTACGCCGGCCTTGACCCACTTGCCGGTGAGGAACATCATGGCGCCTACCATAGCGGGCACGCCGGTGGTGTAGCTCACGGCCTGCATGCCGGTCTCCTTGTAGGCTGCCTCGTGGCTGCAGTTGTTGTAGATGTAGTAGGTGGTGGGCTTGCCGTCCTTGCCTGTGCCCGAGATGCGGCAGCCTATCGAGGTCTCGCCGTGATAGTTCTCGCCCAGATCCTGGGGGTTGGGAAGCACGGCCTTGAGGAACTGCAGGGGCACGATCTTGGTGCCGTTGTAGTCAACCTCGTCGATGCGTGCCATGCCTATGTTCTGAATCACACGCAGGTGGGTGAGGTATTCCTGGCCGAATGTCATCCAGAAGCGTGCGCGCTTGATGGTGGGGAAATTGATTACCAGCGACTCAAGCTCCTCGTGATAGAGCAGGTAAGAGTCGCGCGGGCCTATGTTGGGGTAGGTGAGGGGCGCGTGAATTTCGAGGGGCTTGGTGGTGATCCACTTGCCGTCCTGATAGTAGCGGCCGTTCTGAGTTATCTCGCGTATGTTGATCTCGGGGTTGAAGTTGGTGGCGAACGCCTTGCCGTGGTCGCCGGCGTTGCAGTCGACGATGTCAAGATACTCCATCTTGTCGAAGTAGTGCTTGGCGGCATAGGCGGTGAACACGCCCGACACTCCGGGGTCGAAGCCACAGCCCAGAATGGCTGTCAGGCCGGCCTTCTCGAAGCGCTCGCGATAGGCCCACTGCCATGAATACTCGAAGTGAGCCTCGTTTTTGGGCTCATAGTTGGCGGTGTCGAGGTAGTTGACGCCACACTCCAGACACGCATCCATGATGGTGAGATCCTGATAGGGGAGGGCGACATTGATTACCAGGTCGGGTTTGTGGCGGTTGAAGAGCTCAACCAGCTGCCCGACGCTGTCGGCATCCACCTGATCGGTGGTTATGCGGTCACTGCCTATCGCCTTGGCCACGGCGTCACATTTTGACTTGGTGCGTGAAGCGATAACGATTTCGTTGAAAACCTCAGGTACTTGAGCACACTTGTGGGCTACCACAGTGCCCACACCACCGGCTCCGATAATAATAACTTTAGCCATTCTTAATATATTAATTTTCTTAATTTCAATAATTTATAAGTCGAGTCGAGGCCGTTTGACGCCTCTAACGGCAAAGATACTAAATATTTTGCTGACCGCGACCCTCCGAGAGCAGATTTTTAAGCTCGGCCACTCCCTCGCCGGCACCTGTCCTGATGAGGTGTACGCGCGGTGGCACGGGTGCCGGGCGCGGGTCGATGTAATAGACGGGTACACCCGGGCGCACGTACTGCAGCAGGCCGGCAGCCGGGTAGACATTGAGCGACGTGCCTATAACAACAAAGATGTCGGCCTGTTCGACGAGTTCGATTGCCGGCTCGATATTGGGCACAGCCTCCTGGAAGAACACGATGTGGGGGCGCACGCGGTGGCCGTCGATCAGGGTGTCGGGGGTGGTGTCGGGATTGTCGGGCGTGAGCTCGTAGATGAGGTCGGGGTTGTCGAGCGCGCGCACCTTCATCAGCTCGCCGTGCAGGTGAAGCACGTGGCTCGAGCCGGCGCGCTCATGCAGGTTGTCGACATTCTGGGTGATGATGTACACGTCATAGTCGCGCTCCAGGTCAACGAGGCCCAGGTGGCCCTTGTTGGGGCGTGCCGTCACGAGCTCGCGGCGCCGCTTGTTGTAGAACTGATGTACGAGCGCCGGGTTGCGTGCGAAGCCGTCGGCGCTGGCTACGTCCATCACGGGATACTGATCCCACAGTCCGCCGGCATCGCGGAAGGTGGCGATGCCGCTCTCGGCGCTCATGCCGGCGCCTGTCGATATAACGAGTTTAGGTTTCATTTGGTCGGTCTCTTGTTAAGAATATCCTTGATATGATTTTTCAGAATGTGGTGGGCCGGCGATGCCATGTCGCCGTGGTTGTAGCCGTCGAGCTTATAGATATAGACCTCGGGATGGCCCACGAGCTTCATCATGCGCCACATGTAGGCGTTCTCCTCATAGCGGCCGAACAGCTCCTGCTCGCTGTCGCCGGTGATGATGATGTAGGGCGGGCAGTCGGGGCGCACGTGAAACAGCGGCGCCAGCTCGTCGACCATCGGTGTCAGTGGCGACACGCCCTTGCTCTCGCGGTGTGAGAAGTGGGTTATTACCTGACCGCTGAACGGCACGAGCGCTGCAAGCGAGTCGGGGTCGTGGTGATACTTGGCCATCCATTTCTTGTCGAGGCCTATCATGCTTGTGAGGTAGCCGCCGGCCGAGTGTCCCGACACGAAAATCAGTGACGGGTCGCCGCCATATCGGTCTATGTTCTCCATTACCCACGCCGTGGCGGCCGCGGCATCGTCGATACACTCGTTGACGGTGACCCGGGGTATGAGGCGGTATTCGGGAGCCACGACCACCAGTCCGCCGGTTTTCAGCTCGTCGGGAATGAACTTGAAGCCGCCCGTGAGGGCACCGCCGTGAAACCATATCACTACCGGCAGGGCAGCCGTGGTGTCGACCGGGTGATAGATGTCGAGCACCTGACGCTCAGAGTCATTTCCATAGCTCAGGTTGCTCACTGAGGTGAAGTCGGCCGCCGTGGCCGCTATCGCCGTGGCCGCCGTCATTGCCCAGGCGGTGATAATGTTTTTTATGACTGACATTTGATGCTGTTATTTTGTGATTATTAGTTGCAAATATAATGAAAAAAAGTTAACCGATGGGGGAGTCCTCGCCCCTTTTTATTATATTTGCAATACACTTATTCTCCCCCCGGCTAAATGAAATATCTTATACACATCATAATGATACTTGTCGTGGCTGTCGTAGCCACGGCTGCGCGTGCGCCCCAGCGTCCTGTACCCGAGGGTGTCGATATCGATGAGATACGCGCTCAGGTCACCGACCGCACGTCGCCCTATTATTACCCCCGGCTGATGAAGCAGTTTGAGGCCAACGAGACCGTGATGACCACGGCCGACTACCGTTACCTGTATCTCGGCTCGATGTTTACCGAGGACTACAACCCCTACCGCCGCAGCGTGTATGCCGACACCGTCCTGCCGCTCACCTTCAAGGAGAAGCACACGCGTGCCGAGCTCGACGTGATGATCAAATACTGTCAGCTCGCGCTCGAGGACACGCCGTTCGACCTCAATCAGATGAATTTCCTAATCTATGCCCTGCGCGAGAAGGGCAAGGTAAATCTTGCCAACATCTGGCAATACCGCATGAACCGTCTGCTCGAGGCTATCATGTCGACCGGCAGCGGCGCCGACACCACGTCGGCATGGTATGTCATCTATCCGCGCGACGAGGCCACGATAGTCAATCTCAGGAGTAAGAAAGTGGAGTCGTTGAACCCAACGTTTGTCGAGCCCTACTATGACTGCCTGGAGGTGACCGATAATCAGGGTAAGCAGCAGCAGTATTATTTCAACATCAAGACCGTCCTCGAGGAGTTCAACCGCAAGTACCCCGAGATGTGACCCCGGCGCGCGTAGGAGTGTCATGGATACCTTAGAGTTTGCCGAGCGCATTGTCGAGTCGCTGCCATTCGAGCCCACTCACCAGCAGATTGAGCTGATTGCCGCCCTGGCACGGTACTGCTCGGCAGGGACGCCGTCTGATACCGTGTTCGTGCTCAACGGCTATGCCGGCACCGGCAAGACGTCGGTCACCGGCGCGCTTGTCAAGGCATTGCCGGCCATAGGCATGCGGGCTGTGCTGCTCGCGCCCACAGGACGTGCCGCCAAGGTGCTGTCGGCCCATGCCGGCCACTCGGCGAGCACCATTCACCGCCGCATATATCGCCACGCCTCGGTAGCCAACGGCATGGGCATCACAGGCGTGGCCGAGAACCGCTCGGCCAACACCGTGTTCATAGTCGACGAGGCGTCAATGATTGCCGCCGACAGCGAGGGCAGCCCGACCAATCTGCTCGAGGATCTGATACACTACGTGTTCAGCGGTGTCAACTGCCGTCTCATACTCAGCGGCGACACCGCCCAGCTGCCGCCGCCGGGATGCAGCGAGTCGCCCGCCATGTCGCGTGACGTGCTCAGGTCGATGGGGCTCAGGGTGTGGCGTGCCGTCATCACCAAGACCGTGCGCCAGAGCTCACACTCGGGCATACTGTACAACGCCACGAGGCTGAGACAATGGATGGTCAAGGATCCGGTACCGAGGCCGCGCATCACCGTCAGGCCATTCAGTGACGTGAACATCACCATGGGCGAAGATCTGCAGGATGCTCTCGACAGGGCCTACGCCGAGTTCGGGGTGCAGGACACGCTGCTCATCACACGCAGCAACCGCCGTGCCGTGCAGTTCAACCTCGCCATACGCTCGTCAATTCTCGACTACGAGACCGAGCTGGTGAAAGGCGAGCAGATAATGATAGCCAAGAACAACTATTTCTGGACCCGTGAGATCAAGGAGGTCGACTTCATAGCCAACGGCGATATAGCCACCGTGGTACATGTCTACGGCACCGAGACACGCGACGCCATAAGGTATGCCGACGTGAGGCTGCTGTTGCCCGACCACGGCGTGGCGCTCGATGCCAAGATAATGCTGTCGTCGATGACGAGCGAGGCGCCCGCCCTCGATGCCGACCTGCAGCGGCGTCACTTCGAGTCGGCCATCAACGACCCTGAGAAATTTGCCCCCGACACGCCTTATCCCCAACGGCTCGCCCGGCTCAAGACCGACCCCTATTTCAACGCCCTGCAGGTCAAGTATGCCTATGCCGTCACCTGTCACAAGGCCCAGGGCGGCCAGTGGGGTGCGGTGTTTGTCGACATGGGTATGGTGCAGCCCGAGGCGCTGACGTCGCTCGATTTCTACCGCTGGCTCTATACAGCCACCACCCGAGCGGTGAAACAGGTCACATATATCTCGCCCGGCGACGATATTATTCAATAAAAATGGCGTCTCGAACGTTATAGTATATATATGAAACGTTTAACAACCCTCATATTGTTACTGACCGCTCTGACCGCCGTGACTCAGACTGTCGACCCCGTGGATGAGCAGCCCGCTCCCCGCGAGGTGCGCCGGCCTGTCTTTAAGGGCAAGTATCACACGGTCGACGAGCAGGGTGACACGGTACTGATGATTGTTTTTAACGAGATTACCGTCTACGGGCCGCTGAAATTCAAGAACAAGAAGGATGAAGATTTCTACTGGCGCACGGTGCGCGATGTCAAGAAAGCATTGCCCTGGGCCAAGCTCATAAGCGAGACCCTGATTGAGACCTACGAGTATATCGAGACGTTCCCCACCCAGAAGGAGCGCGAGGATTATCTCAAGAAAATGGAGGGGGCAATTTTCGAGCAGTACAAACCTCAGCTCAAACGGTTTACCAAGGGGCAGGCCCGCATGCTTGTAAAGCTGATACAACGCGAGACCAACCAGTCGAGCTACTCGATTATCAAGGCGTTTTTAGGCACGTTCCGTGCAACGTTCTGGCAGGGGTTCGGCAAGCTGTTCGGTGTCAACCTCAAGAACGAATATCACCCCGAGACAAACCATGAGGATGCAATCATTGAACGCATCTGCGTGCTTGTGGAGCAGGGAGCCCTTTAGCAATTGACTACGTCCTGCTTCGCGGTCACAATGCACAATTCACAATCATGATAACGTGCTGATAATCAGTAGGGACGCGATTAATCGCGTCCGCCACCGATATGTAATTGTGCATCGTGTACTTATGCACTGTGCCTCGTGTCAGTCTTCTTCTTCTTTGGTGTCGTTGAGTTCGACGGGTATCTGGCGCTGGATGCTGTTGTCGAGCGAGATGAGGGTCTCGGTAGTGGTGACGCCGTTGATCATCTGAATCTTGTCGTGCAGAATATCCATCAGGTGCTCGTTGTCGCGTGCCACGAGCTTGAGCAGGAAGGTGTAGGGGCCGGTGGTGTAGTGGCACTCAACCACCTCGGGTATTTTCATCAGCTCGGGCACAACATCGCGGTACATGGCGCCGCGCAGCAGGTTGACACCAATGTAGGTGCACGTGCGGTAGCCGAGCGACTTGGCATTGACAGTGTACCCCGAGCCGGTTATCACGCCCATGTCGATGAGGCGCTGTATGCGCTGGTGTACGGCTGCCCGTGACACTCCACATTCTAATGCGACATCTTTTGAAGGTATGCGTGCGTTGCGTATGATGATATTAAGTATCTGGCGGTCGAGGTTATCTATTTTTTCCATGTCAAGTTTTCAGTGTTGAATTATGATTTATACTGACAAAATTAGTGGTTTTTTGCGTAAAAATAAAGCAAAATGCTATCGCGTTTAATGATTTTTAATAAAATAGTCCCGGTCAGGACAATTCTTGACCGGGACTTCGTGTAAAGTTGTGTCTATCGGGATTTAGAGAATGTCTTCGATCTCGATTTCGAAAACGAGGGTCTCGTTGGGGCCGATCTTGGGATCGCTGCCGCGAACACCATAGGCGATGTCGGCGGGCAGTACGATGGTGGCCTTGCCGCCCTTGGCGAGCAGTTTGATACCCTCGGTGAAGCCGGGGATGAAACGGCCGGGATAGGTGGTCATGGCCTCGTCGCGGGTAGCGTCAAACTCGGTGCCGTCGATGTGCATGCCTTTGTAGCGCAGCTTGATGCGGTCGTTGTTCTTGACAGTCTCGCCCTCGCCGGGGTTAGTGATCTGATAAACGAGGCCGCTCTCAGCGCGGGTCCAGTTGCCGGTTGCCACGAGGCTGTCGGCGTATGCGGCGCCCTTGGCCTTGTTCTCGATAGCCTCGGGTGCTGACTCGAGAAGCTGATTTTCTTTCTCCTTGCCATACTGCTCGGCACGTGACATGATGTTCTGGAAGTTCATCTGGTACATGTAAGCGTCACCGATAGAGTCGGCGTTAAACACTTTGTCGAAGGCCTTGAGCATGGTCGAAGCGCTTACGGGCACTTTGAACTGCTCGGGCATCTGCTTGGCTGCGCCCCATATCTGGAAGCCTGTCTGCACGCCCATGATGTAGGCGATGTTGGCGGTGTCGCGCTCGGCAATAGCCTTGAGACCGCGTACAAAATCGGCGCGGTTGAAGTGTTTTTTCTGCTCTTCGCTGAGCTGGGCCATCTGCTGGTCAATCATCTGGTTGGCATGGGCTGCGATAAACTCGCCGTATGCTACTGACAATGAGTCACCGAGAGCTTTTTCCTGAGCGGTGGTGTCGGCATTGCCGTTCTGAGCCTTGTCGCCACAGGCGGTGATACCGAGTGTGAGCGCAGCGGCACAAAGTGAAAGAATAATTTTTTTCATAAAACGTTTTACTTTAAAATTTTAATATAGCTATAATGTTAGTTGTCAATGTTTTATCACACGATGGAGCGTGATGGTGAAGTCGAGCGCCGCGTTGCCGGGAATGACACCCGCGGTGCCTCGGGGGCCGTAGCCGAGCTCGGCCGGGATGATGATGCGGTAGGTGCCGCCGGGTTTCATCATCAGCAGGCCCTGGGTGAAGCCGGGCACGAGTCCCGACACGGGGAAGGTAACGTCACTGCCCTCCGAGTCGTCAAAAATCTCGCCGTTATAGAGCTTGCCGGTGTAGGTCACCGACACGGCGTCGTCGAGCGTGGGCCCCTCGCCCTCGCCCTCGGTGATGACCTCAAACAGGAGTCCCGAGGGGGTGGTGATGACGCCTTCGCGCGCGGCATTCTGCTCGATGAAGCGGCGCTGTGACTCGACACTGAGGGTGTCGGCGGCGAGCTTGGCTTCATACTGGCGCGACATGTAGTCGCTGAGGTAGCGGTCGGCCGTGGTGGGGGTGAAGCCTGTGTCGCCACCCTCGAGGGCGTTGGACAAGGCCCTGAGAAATGACTCGCGGTCGATGGGAAACCCGAGCTGTTTCATCTGCTCGAGGCGTTCGGCCACGGTGAAGCCCTGCAGTATGCCTTGATAATAGGGTTCCTGCTCGGCCGACACGTTGAAGGCGTCGCTGATGCCGCGTATGAACTCGGCGGCAGCCTTGGCGTTGCCGGGGTACTTGGCGTCGAGCACGGGCGTGATGTGGCTGCCCCACACGGTGGCGAGGGCTGCCGAGACGGTGTCGGCGGCTGCCGGCGTGGCGGCATCATCGGCCGCGGCAGGGCTTCCCCACGCTGTGGCGAAGCCTGTCACGGCGAGCAATAAGGTGTATAACAGGCGTCTCACGCTTATTTACCGATTACCTTGAGGAGTTCGACATCAAAGATAAGTGTCGAGTTGGGGCCGATGACGTTGCCTGCGCCCTGGGGGCCGTAGGCCAGCTGTGAGGGAATGTAGAGACGCCATTTTGAGCCGGCTTTCATGAGCTGAAGAGCCTCGACCCAGCCGGGGATAACCTGTGTGACGCCGAATGTGGCGGGGATACCGCGGTCAACGCTCGAGTCGAACACGGTGCCGTCGATGAGCTTGCCGGTGTAGTGTACCTCGACCTGGTCGTCGACCGAGGGCATGGGGCCGTCGCCGTCCTGGAGCACCTCATACTGCAGGCCCGAGGGTGTGGTCTTGACCTCGGCGCGCTTGCCGTTCTCGGCCAGGAATGCCTCGCCGGCTTTCTGGTTCACCTCGCCCATCTGGCGGGCCACTTCCTGCTGCTTGGCCTCGAGCTCAGAAAAATATTTTTGAATTACAGCCTTAGCCTCGTCATAGCTCATTTTGGGAGCCAGACCGTCAAAGACAGCGGCAACACCATCGGCAAAGTCCTGTACGTTGATCGACTCGATGCCCGATGCTCTGAAATTGTTGCCCATGCTCAGACCCAGGGCATAGCTTAGCTGGTTAAGTTCATTGTTCTCCATATCAGTTTGTAGTTTAGTTGTTGTTAGACAATAATCAGGATGCCCTGACCCACGGGTGCCGGGCACTCGGTTATATAACAATATAACCGCGCAAAGATAGGTTAAAAAATGCGGTCAAAAAACATTTGGAGCTATAAAATTTATTAAGAAAACAAGAAAACACCCGTGTCGGCGCTGATGACCGTCACGGGTGTCCTGTATTATCGGTGTCTATTTTTCCAACAGCCATCTCCAGGCCGGTATCACGTGTATTACCCTGCCACCGTCAAGATGTATTTTCTCACTGTGATCGGCAGTGATTATAAAGAGATTGCTGCAACCTGTGGCATCGGCGGCCTCGATGAGTCCGTTGATTTCCCGGCGACGTGTATCTTCGTCATCCATATTCCAGGTCACTTGAATGAGCCTATCGATTTCCACGCCGCGCTGCACGACAAAATCACACTCTCCCCTGCCTTGATAATAGAATATGCTGTCAATCGGTGTGCGCCGGCGATAAAGCTGAAGGAACACTGTGTTTTCAAGTTTCTTTCCATCATCATCGCTTTGAGGAAGCAACACGGCATCACGCAGGCCGTTGTCAATACAGTAATACTTGGGCATCGAGCTTTCAACTTTTTGTAACGACCTGCTGTAATTGGGGACACGGATAAACATAAATATGTCACAGGCATGGTTGGCCCAGTCATACAGGTCATCCTTGCTCACTTTCAGGCCACGCGACTTTATGTCGCCATGTATGGCACGAATTGACGTCGGTTTTGTTATGTTGGCCATTATGCGTTTCAAGTAGTAGCGCAGAACTTCAATGTTTGACAGGCCGTAATGCTCTACCAGATCCTTCAAGAGCATGGTATCGAAATAGGCCTGCAATATCTTAACTTTTTGCAGTGGATTATCGGTCAGCACCACTTCGGGAAAACCTCCCTCTTTGTTATATGAGGCAAACGCATTACGCAATTTTGCGGTATCAGACTCCAACCAACCATCGGTGCTGATTCCTTTAAATTCGCAATATTCACGAAACGAAAGGGGCAGCGTCTCTTCCTCCAAAGGCCAACCGCGCAATGCCGATTTCAGTTCTCGGCTCAGCATCGTTGCATTGCTGCCGCTGATATATATGTTCTTGGTATAATGCTTATAGAGGCGCATGACAAAATACTCCCAATTCTCAATCAATTGTATTTCATCAAAAAACATATATACCGATGAGATGTCTATGTCGGGATACATCTCGCGGTAGGCCTCTATAATCTGGTCGAGTTCGTCTGACGTCATGCGCACAAGGCGCTCATCATCAAAACTCACCCATAGGAACCGCTCCCGCTCTGTACCTATGGCCAACAGCTCGTTAACGACAGCCTCCATTCTTGATGATTTGCCACATCGTCTCACTCCGGGTATAGTGATTATCTTTCGGTCATTTATGGGGAGAGGATTTTCACGCTTTTTAAGGGCGGTCGGGAACTCGGCCTGACGCATTGCTATCTGGGTCTTGATGTACAGTTTATCCATAGTGTCCTAAATTTGGGGACAAATATAGTGAATTTTGTCCTAAAAAAAAGGACACGCATCAATTTTATCGCATAGTTTAGATGATTATCGGATGAAAAAAACGCTCGGGCGTTAGTGCCTGAGCGTTTTTTTATTGTTGGTTCTGATTATCGATGATTAGAGCTGGGGGCCGGCAGCTACGAGGGCCTTGCCTGCAGCGTTGGTCTCATACTTCTTGAAGTTCTTGATGAAGCGCTCGGCGAGGTCTTTGGCCTTGATGGTCCACTCCTCGGGGTTGGTGTAGGTGTCGCGGGGATCAAGAATCTTGGGATCTACGCCGGGAAGCTCGGTGGGAATCTCGAAGTCGAAGATGGGGAGCTTCTTGGTGGGAGCCTTGAGGATAGCGCCGTCGAGGATAGCGTCGATGATGCCGCGGGTATCCTTGATCGAGATACGCTTGCCTGTGCCGTTCCAGCCAGTGTTCACGAGATAAGCCTTGGCACCGCTCTTCTCCATTTTCTTAACGAGCTCCTCGGCATATTTGGTGGGGTGGAGCTCAAGGAATGCCTGGCCGAAGCAGGCTGAGAAGGTGGGGGTGGGCTCGGTGATGCCGCGCTCTGTGCCGGCGAGCTTGGCGGTGAAGCCTGACAGGAAGTAGTACTTGGTCTGCTCGGGGGTCAGGATCGACACGGGGGGCAGTACGCCGAATGCGTCGGCCGACAGGAAGATAACGTTCTTGGCAGCGGGACCGGCCGAGATGGGCTTAACGATGTTCTCGATGTGGTTGATGGGGTAAGACACGCGGGTGTTCTCGGTCACGCTCTTGTCGGCGAAGTCGATCTTGCCCTCGGCGTCAACGGTAACGTTCTCGAGCAGAGCGTCGCGACGTATGGCGTTGTAGATGTCGGGCTCGCTGTCCTTGTCGAGGTTGATAACCTTGGCATAGCAACCGCCCTCAAAGTTGAACACGCCGTTGTCGTCCCAGCCGTGCTCGTCGTCACCGATGAGGAGACGTTTGGGGTCGGTCGACAGGGTGGTCTTGCCGGTGCCTGAGAGGCCGAAGAAGATGGCGGTGTTCTCGCCGTTCATGTCGGTGTTGGCCGAGCAGTGCATCGAGGCGATACCCTGCTGGGGCAGATAGTAGTTCATCATTGAGAACATACCTTTCTTCATCTCGCCGCCATACCATGTGTTGATGAT
>CAMWLW010000038.1 GCA_947175245.1 uncultured Bacteroidales bacterium | reverse complement strand
GAGCATTTCATTCGTAACGAAAAGGTCGTGGGTTCGAGTCCCACTCGCGGCTCAAATAGAGTTAGCCCTATAATCATCACCCGATTATAGGGCAAAACATATCCCGATGGAGAGATGCTCGAGTGGCTGAAGAGGTTCGCCTGGAAAGCGGATATAGGCCAAAAGCCTATCGCGGGTTCGAATCCCGCTCTCTCCGCTTAGGTGCGGGATGAGAACCCGAGGGTTCGTTACCGCGAAGCGCTTGCGCAGCAAGACTCCCGCTCTCTCCGCAATATCTATCCATTAGCGAGTACAACCATGCTACACGATTTGATACTGTTAGCCGCCACACAAAAAACCGAAAAAGCAATCATTTCGGATGACACACTGTATATACTGTGCGGTATCGGATTCTATATCATTTTAATAATTGTTGCAATTATGATATGGGTAATTGCAAGCACACCCAGAACCCGCCGCAATAGATTTTTATAATTGACGATAAACTGAAACACAATCAGAAAAACAAACCTAAAACAAACTAAGAACAAACCTAAAACAAACCAAGAACAAACTGAACTAACTTAATAATAATTATAATTAGAAATATAATTATAATAATAAGTATAATATAATTGCTCTCGCAATTATACGCGCGCGCGAGGGTGTGTCGGGAGGTTGGGGATGTCGAACCATATAATTCCACTTTGCGTTATTTACTAAAAGCTGAATTACTATGGATACACTGTTCTATATTGGTATGGCAATAATTGTCATCGGCATTATTGTGAAAAACACCTACAAAATTCAACGCTACCGCCGCGTAAAAGAGATGGCTCACACCGACATGAGTCGCCGCGAAATCATGTCTCACTATCGTCCGCTGATATTTACCGGCCTCGCCATTCAGATTATCGGGTTCATCGTGTGCATCATTGCACTGAAAAATTGCTGAACACAAAGCCTATAACAATAAAAAAGTCCCGATAAAAACCGGGACTTTGTACGTTTATATCTGAGCAATTTACTCGGCGTATAGGTTTTCGGACTGCTGTGGGATGTATTGTTCCACCAGTTTGCTGATTTTTTTCATGTCAGGTTTCTGGTCGGCATAGTCAATCAGCGTCCCGATTGGATAAAGGTCGGGGTCGGAAGCCGACTGGAAATCGGCAGCGTTCTCCGAATAGTCTCCATCTTCCACGGCATCGGCCTCGATAGCTTCGTCATTGAACTCAATTACGCGGTCAGCGTCAGCGTGACGCTCAATGCCCACCAACAGGGTTGTCGGGATTATACTTAACTGTGGGTCTTCACCCCACTTCGCCGGATTGTTGATAACATCAGCCACTTGTGCTGCAATAACGTCAGTAAGTTCTTTTCTTGTCATAATAGTGTTTCGTTTTACTATTATAACACCAAAACACTTAAATGGTTTATAAAAGCCTTGCTACTTTCATCTACATTTATTAATTTTGAGATTTAAGTAACAAACGTATGAGGCAGAATATCGTCGTATTTACAGGAGCAGGTATCAGTAAGGAAAGTGGACTTTCCACTTTTCGTGATAGTGACGGGATCTGGACAAAATATAATCCGGATATAGTTGCCACACCTCAAGGCTTTGAGGCTGATCCAGAAACGGCACTTATGTTTTATAACGAAATGAGAACAGCCGTTGCACAAGCACATCCCAATCATGCTCATATCGCACTGGCTAAATTAGAGAGGGCACATAACGTCACCGTAATAACTCAAAATATCGATGATTTGCATGAGAGAGCAGGAAGTAGCAACGTATTACACCTGCATGGAGAACTTAATAAAGTGACTTCATCGCGCAATAGGCTGGATCCCCGCTGTATCAAAGAATTATCTCTTGAATCTCCAATTAGATTGGGGGATTTGGCGGTTGATGGTTCGCAACTGCGTCCTTTTGTTGTTATGTTTGGCGAATATCTTTCTGATATGTCAAAAGCTGTAAGAATTGTAAAGGATGCAGATATATTTGTAGTGATTGGTACTTCTCTAAATGTATTCCCGGCAAACCAACTGTTGAATTACGCTCATTCAGAAACGCTTAGGTATATTATTGATCCAAATGATATTAAGGTTCCTAATGGATATCGACACATTAAGAATACAGCAACAAAAGGTGTCGATATTTTCATAAATGAACTTACTACTCTTATCAACAACATCTATACAAATGACGGCTTTGATTAAATGAAGTAGGGTTCTCATCCCTTACTCCACAAAAAAAGCAGCCTCTTGGGCTGCTTTTTCAGCGGAGAGAGAGGGATTCGAACCCCCGGAGGTGTGACCCTCAACGGTTTTCAAGACCGCCGCAATCGACCACTCTGCCATCTCTCCAATATGTCTTTGTCTTAGCGCTCTCGCTTTAACGAGTACAAAGGTAGGAGTTTTTATTATTCTGTGCAAATATTTTGTCAACAATTTAGCACATCTTTTACTATCAGTCTGTACAACTGTGTTTTACCACTACGTCTTGCCAATGCAAAATAAAAATCCGGGCCTCACGGTCCGGATTAATGATTAATCTATAAGCTTACGTCTTTGAGTAAATTCTCTATTTGTGGTTTTCTACGATACAAAATTAGTTAATGGTAGCGACAGTACAAATACCTAAATTATAGTAAAATACATGTGAGTTATCAATGTCAACGGTAATTATAGGCCGGTCATGGTACTATTTTATAAGTATATTTGGCCCGAAGGTGATATTTCTCGCATGTTTTGACTATCTTTGCATGACATGAAACCTAAAGTTGAAGAGATAGCTACGCGTGAGTATCGGGCAACTGACCGTATGCGCGACATTATAGCCGACAATACGCTGCTGTTGTCGGCGCTGAGCCGGTTTGACATCGCGCTCGGTTTTGGTGACTCGACCATACGTGAGGTGTGCCGCCACACAAATGTCGATACCGAGACTTTTCTGGCCGTTGCAAACCTGATGAGCAACCGCTCGTATTCATACAAGCGCATCAACCTCAGTTCGCTGATAAACTATCTGAAAAACGCCCACTCATATTTCATTGACTTTGTCATGCCGTCGATAAGGCGTAAACTTATTGACGGTCTCAGCAATGTGGAGCAGAATGATGTGCCGCTGCTGATTCTGAAATTCTTTGATGTGTATCAGGATGAGGTCGAGAAGCACATGGGATATGAAAACAACCATGTGTTTACATACGTCGAGCAGCTATTGTCGGGCAACGGTGCCGAGGAGTACAACATATCACATTTTCTCGCCAATCACAAGCCTATAGCATCTAAGCTACATGAGCTGAAGGAGATTATCATCTGCCACTACAACGGTGACGGCAATAAGGTCAATCTCATCAACTCGGTGCTGTTTGACATCATTATGTGTGAACGCGACCTGATGAAGCATTGCGAAGTCGAGGACAAGCTGTTTGCCCCGGCTGTGATGGACTTGGAAAAACAGGTTGCCAACGGCAAGTTCAAGACCATCACCGAGTCAAACTCGGCCAACGATGAGGCGCTGAGCGACCTGACAGAACGTGAGCGCGAGATCATAGCATGCGTGGCCCGCGGACTGTCGAACAAGGAGATTGCCGACAAGCTGTGCCTGTCGGTTCACACTGTCGCCACTCACCGCCGCAATGTATGCACCAAGCTCGAGATACACTCGACGTCGGGTCTGACCATATTTGCCATATTACATAAACTCATTGACCTGTCGGAAGTAAAAATATAAATGGATAATATGCTCAGTCAACTGAACTGGACAGGCGTCATCATCGGCCTGTGCACATTTCTTATCATCGGCCTGTTTCACCCTTTGGTAATCAAAGGGTATTACTACCTCGGGCTCACGTGCCGCTGGCTTTTCCTCATCGCCGGCATAATAACTTTGGTTGCATGTGTGATGGTTGACGACACGTTACTATCGGTACTATTGGGCGTGACGGCGTTCAGCTGCTTCTGGAGCATCAAGGAGATAAACGAGCAGAAGGTGAGAGTGGAACGCGGCTGGTTCAAAGCCAACCCTAAGCACGCAAAAAAGGCCGCGAAATAAATCACGGCCTCAATTCGGGTTATTTCTTATAGTTTTAAGCGTCGAAAGGTGCTGGAGCGAAACCGTCCTCAAGAGCTACATAGTGCTGATAGGGATGGTCACAGCCGGGACACTTCACGGGGGGTACAAGACCTACCTCGGGGTATCCGCAAACAAGACACTTCCAGGTGACAGGCTTCTCACGTTTCCACATGGTACCGTTCTTCACGTGCTCGAGCAGGGTCTGGAAACGGTCGTGGTGGAACTTCTCGACTGTAGCGATGGCGTCGAAGTGGTCGGCGATATCATCAAAGCCCTCTTCGCGTGCGGTCTGAGCGGCCTGCTGATAAAATTCGTAGCCGTCGGTGCTCTCCTCCTTGATTGAGGTCTCGAGGTTGGCGGCTGTGTCGCCGAGATAACCTGCATCAACACCTGTCTTGGTCTCAAACTGTGTGCTGCCGAGCATTTTCAGGAACACCTTTGCATGATGCAACTCGTTGTTGGCTGTCTCCCTGAAGGCTACACCCACGGGGAAATACTGTTCTTTATCAGCTACATGGGCGTAGAATGTATAACGCGCAAACGACTGTGACTCGGCGAGATATGAATTAACGATGTTTTGTTCGGTCTTAGTGCCTTTGATGCTTTTTACTGTGTCACTCATAATATTGTATTTTTAATAGTTTAGTTAAATTTCGTTTTCTGATTATAAAACACCGGCAGCATACGGTTGGTTCATGCTCCTATAAAAAATATTCCGGCTTCGGGCTATTAAACCCAAAGCCGGACTTATAAGCGGATTATTTACGGTCGGTTAGAAATGGCTTGTGCCGTCAAAACAGTGGGTACAAATCTTGCACTTGGGCAGACCGATGGCCTTGACTATGTTCTCGACGGTGCTGAACTTCAACGACGTGAGGCCATAGCGCTCTTTGATTTTCTCGACCAGCTTTTCGTAACGAGGGGTGCCCGCGGTGGCATACTCGTCAAGATGAGCGTTAGGATCGCCCTCGAGCTCCTCGATAATGCGACGTGTGAGCAGTTCCATGTCGCTCTTAGACGATGTGAAGCCGATATACTTGCAGCCGTAGATGAGTGGAGGCGAGGCAATGCGCATGTGAACCTCGCGGGCGCCATAATCGAAGAGCACCTTGACGTTGTCATTGAGCTGAGTGCCGCGAACGATCGAGTCGTCACAGAACAGCGCACGCTTGCCCTGCAGCATGGCACGGTTGGGTACCAGTTTCATCTTGGCCACGAGGCTGCGCATAGACTGCTCGCGGGGCGTGAAGCTGCGGGGCCATGTGGGGGTATACTTGCAGATGCAGCGGTGATAAGGCACGTTGTGGCCGGCGGCATAACCGAGCGCCATACCCACGCCCGAGTCGGGAATACCACAGGCACAATCAACCTCGGTCTCGTCGTCCTTGCCCATCACATAGCCGGTGTCAAATCTCATCTGCTCGACGTTCTTACCCTCGTAGGTCGATGTCGGGAAGCCGTAGTAGACCCAAAGGAACGAACATATCTGCATCTCATTGCCGGGAGCCTGCAACTGCTTGATACCGTCGGCCGTGACATGCACTATCTCGCCCGGGCCGAGGTCACGCACCACCTCATAGTCAAGATTGGGGAACGCCGTCGACTCGGAGCTTGCCGCGTAGGCGCCGTCCTTCTTGGCCAGTATTATCGGCGTACGGCCCAAACGGTCGCGTGCGGCAATAAAGCCGTTCTCGGTAAGTATGAGCATCGAGCATGAGCCCTCGATGTTGTCAAACACATTATTGATACCCTCGACAAATGTCTTGCCCTGGTTTATGAGCAGTGCCACGAGCTCGGTCTGATTGGTGTTACCCTGACTCAGTTCGGCAAAATGAACACCCTGTTCAAGCAGCTTCTTCTCGAGCTTGTCGATGTTGCATATCTTGGCAACAGTGACTATGGCATACTTGCCGAGGTGGGTGTTGATGATGATAGGCTGCGGATCGGTGTCGCTGATGACGCCTATGCCGTTGTGGCCTATGAATTTTGATAACTCGGCTTCAAACTTCGTGCGGAAATAGGTGCTCTCGAGTGAATGAATCGAACGGCAGAAACGTCGCTCGTCATCATCATAGGTCACCATGCCGGCACGGCGTGTGCCAAGATGTGAGTTGTAATCGGTTCCGTAAAACAAATCAGGAACACATTTGTGCTTGGATGCAACTCCAAAAAATCCTCCCATAGAAATGTATCTTTAGTTATTGGTTATCGTTTATCGTAATTACCTTCAAAATAGTTAATGTAGGCCTGGTTGACAAGGCGCGTACCACCGGGCGTGGGATAATTGCCCGAGAAATACCAGTCGCCGGGACAGCCGGGGATAGCATCGTGCAGCCCCTCGAGTGTCTGATAGACGATGCTCACCCGGGCGTGAGTGTCGGCCGGCGTCAGCAGACGGGCTATCTCGGCCGATATCTCGGCGTCGGTGAACGGCTCATAGATAGCTTTGACGCAGTTTACCTGACTCCCGGCGGGTTTGCTCAGTTCCTCGACACACCTGTCATAGACTTCACGCAGCAGGCCTTCCCTACCCGACTGTCTGAGCAACGACACGGCAGCCTTGAAAGCAATGAACTCGGCCATGCGTGACATGTCGATACCATAGTAGTCGGGATACCTGACCTGTGGAGATGATGATACGATGACAATATGACGCGGATGCAGACGGTCGAGCATGCCTATAATCGACTGTCTCAGTGTCGTGCCTCTTACAATCGAGTCGTCGATGACCACAAGCGCGTCGACGTCGTTCCTGACACAGCCATACGTGACATCATATACATGAGCCGCGAGGTCGTTGCGCGAGGTGCCCTCGGCAATAAACGTGCGCAGCTTGATATCCTTGACAGCGACTTTCTCGACCCTCAGCTTACGGCTCATTATTGACTTCACGGCCTCGACATCGACCGGGCCACCGTTGTACAACCTTAGAAGGCTGTCGGTTTTGGTCTCGTCAAGACGTTTTTCCAAGCCTTCACACATGCCGAGGAAAGCGACCTCGGCCGTGTTGGGAATGAACGAGAACACCGAGTGTCCCAGATCACCGTCGATGGCTCGCATGATATCAGGAACCAGGTTGGCACCCAAGGCCTTGCGCTCGCGGTAAATATCGGCGTCACTGCCGCGCGAGAAGTAGATGCGCTCAAACGAGCAACGCTGATTGTCGCGCTCACCCAGTATATCACTGACTTTCACCTCGCCCTGACGGTTGACGATGAGTGCACTGCCGGGTTTCAGCTCGGTCACCTCGACCCAGCGGCGATTGAACACCGTCTGGATGACGGGGCGCTCTGATGCCAGAACCACAACCTCGTCGTCGTGGTAGTAGAACGCAGGGCGTATGCCGTGAGGGTCGCGCAGTGCAAACATGTCGCCCGAACCTGTCGCGCCACATATCACATAACCGCCGTCCCACCCGGGAGCGGTGCCTGACAGCACCCTCTCCATGTCCATATTGTTCTCGATCACATCGCTCAACCCGGGGTCGCAGTAACGGTCACGGTATTCACGGTACACGCGGTGATTTTCCTTGTCGAGCGCATAACCGAGCTGCTCGAGCAACATGAACGTGTCGCTGAACAGACGCGGATGCTGACCGTGACTCACGAGCGAGTTGAATATCTCGTCAACGTTAGTCAGGTTGAAGTTGCCGCACAACAGCAGGTTGCGTGACGGCCAGTTGTTGCGTCTCAGAAACGGATGAACATACGACAGGCCACTGCGGCCGGTCGTGCTGTACCTGAGGTGGCCCATGTATATCTGACCTATAAACGGAGCGAGACTGTCAGCCTCGTCGACCGGCATGCTGTCAATATCAAACTCAGCAAGCTTGTGACCGATCTCGCCGAATATCGATGTGATGGCGTTGGCTCCGAGCGCGCGCTCCCTGAAGATGTACTCGCTGCCGGCAGCGGCGTGCATCTTGACGACGCCCACACCGGCGCCCTCCTGCCCCCGGTTGTGCTGTTTCTCCATGAGCAGGTAGAGCTTGTTGAGACCATAGGCCACAGTGCCATACTTCTCGCGGTAATATGCAAGAGGTTTCAACAGGCGAATCATCGCCACACCACATTCATGTTTCAACTGTTCCATCTGAGGGCCGTAGAGAGGGGATTAATAGTTTATCTTATGAACAAAAGCTCACGGTACTTGGGCAGCGGCCATATCTCGTTATCGACCATGAGTTCGAGCTTGTCGATGTGGTATCGTATAGTCTCCATGCGCGGCACCACATTGTCGTGATAGGCGATGGCCTTCTCACGCTCGCTCTTGACACGGTTAGCCTGACGACGGGCATCGACCATCTCCTCGACGTTCTCCTTGATCACACGCATGTGGTTTGAGATTTTCTCGATTGTTGACAAATCCTGGGCGACAATCTCGCGGCTCTTGGCATCGTCAAACAGCGACTTGATTTTAACAAGATTATCGACGAGGAACGACTGGTAACGTGTAGCCACCGGGATGATATGGTTGATGGCGAGGTCGCCGAGCACGCGGGCCTCGATCTGTACTTTCTTGGTATATACCTCCCACTTAACCTCGTTGCGGGCATGCAGCTCGATGTCACTGAACACATTGGTGCGTTTGAACATGCTTACCGACTCGGGACGCAGGTAGGCGTCAAAAATCTTGGGCACGCTCGTCTCGCAGTCAAGGCCACGGCGTGCAGCTTCTTCTTTCCACTCGTCGCTGTAACCGTTGCCGTCAAAGTGGATGGGCTTGGTCTCCTTAATGAGAGCCTTTACCTCCTCGAGTATAGCATGATTGAGCACCTCGCCACGGGCTACGCGGGCGTCGACCTTCTCCTTGAACAGTGTCAGCTCGTCGGCCACGGCAGCATTAAGCGCTATCATTGCCGACGCACAGTTGGCCGACGAGCCGACAGCGCGGAACTCGAAACGGTTGCCGGTGAACGCGAACGGCGATGTGCGGTTACGGTCGGTATTGTCAATCAGGATCTCGGGAATCTGAGACGCGCCGACATTGACGCCCTGCTTGTCGTCAAAGGCTATGTACTCGTCCTTGTCGCTGTTCTCGAGTTTCTCGAATATCTGAGCGAGCTGTGAGCCTGTAAATATAGATATGATGGCAGGGGGCGCCTCGTTGGCACCGAGTCGGTGGGCGTTGGTAGCCGAGGCAATCGAGGCCTTGAGCAGACCGTTGTGTTTGTACACGGCCGACATTACATTGGCCACGAATGTTATGAACTGAAGGTTGGCCTGGGGTGTCTTGCCGGGAGCAAAAAGAAGCACGCCGGTGTCGGTACCGAGGCTCCAGTTATTGTGCTTGCCCGAGCCGTTGATGCCTGCGAACGGTTTCTCGTGAAGCAGCACGCGGAAGTTGTGACGGCGTGCCACCTCAGACATCAGCGACATGAGCAGCAGATTGTGGTCGTTGGCGAGGTTGGTCTCCTCAAATATCGGGGCGAGCTCAAACTGGTTGGGTGCCACCTCGTTGTGACGTGTACGCGCCGGTATGCCGAGCTTGTGGCACTCGATTTCAAGGTCGAGCATGAATGCCTCGACACGTGAGGGTATGGCACCGAAATAATGATCCTCAAGCTGCTGGTTCTTGGCACTCTCGTGACCCATCAGTGTGCGTCCGGTCATCACCAGGTCGGGACGTGCCGAGAACAAAGCCTCGTCGACCAGGAAGTACTCCTGCTCCCATCCCAGGAACGACTGCACGTGTTTCACATTCGGGTCAAAATACTGAGCCACGCCTGTGGCGGCCTTGTCGACCGCGTTGAGGGCACGCAGCAACGGCGTCTTATAGTCGAGCGACTCGCCGGTGTATGATATGAATATGGTAGGAATACAAAGTGTCTTGTCAAGGATGAATGCCGGCGACGAGATGTCCCATGCCGAGTAACCACGGGCCTCGAACGTGTTGCGTATGCCGCCGTTGGGGAAGCTCGACGCGTCGGGCTCCTGCTGCACGAGCAGCTTGCCGCTAAATTCCTCGACTACCCCACCCTTGCCGTCATGCTCGATGAAGGCATCGTGTTTCTCGGCTGTGCCGTCAGTGAGGGGGTGGAACCAGTGTGTGTAGTGGCGGGCGCCGTTATCTATTGCCCACTGCTTCATGCCGGCGGCGACATTGTCAGCCACCTCGCGCGACAGGGCTACCTTGTTGTCAATAGCGTACACGAGGGCATCATACGTTTTCTTATCAAGATACTGATACATTTTAGCACGGTTGAAAACGTACTTGCCGTAGTACTGCTGAGGACGCTCGGCCGGAATCTCGACCGGAATAGCCTTGCGGTCGTAAGCCTCTTCAACTACTTTAAATCTTAGCTGTGACATGGGTTTAAATTGTTATGTTGTTAAAATTTAATGATTTTATACGATTTATAGCCTCACGTGTCTTTTGGTGTGAGTTAAATGACGTGAGGCGTATGTAGCCCTCACCACACTTACCGAAACCTACACCCGGCGTCACGACGACGTTGCACCGCTCGAGCAACAGGTCAAACAGCTGCCACGAGTCAATGGCTACAGGAGCCTTGGCCCATACATAAGGCGAGTCGACGCCGCCATAGACATTGAAACCGAGCTCAGACAGCCCCTGACGTATCACCCCGGCGTTGGCCATGTAATACCCGATATCGGCACGTACCTGACGGCGCCCCTCGGCTGTGTACAATGCGGCGGCCGCATGCTGCACCACAACCGACGCACCGTTGAACTTGGTGCACTGGCGTCGGCGCCACAGGTCATTGAGACGCGTGCCGTCAGCATCAGTCAGCTCACGCGGCACAACAGTGTAACCACACCTTAGCCCGGTGAACCCGGCCGTCTTGGAGAAGCTCCTGAACTCGATGGCACACCGGCGTGCGCCCTCAATCTCATAGATGCTGTGCGGGACATCGTCACGCGTGATGTACGCCTCATAGGCTGAGTCAAAAAGTATCAGGCACCCGTTGGCCAAAGCGTAGTCAACCCACATTTTGAGTTCAGCGCGCGTAAGCGATGTGCCGGTCGGATTGTTGGGATAGCACAGGTAGATAATGTCGGGAGCCTGTCCTGACGGCAGTGACGGCCTGAAGCCGTTAGCCTCGAGACAGTCGAGCAGCATAACACGTCGACCGGCCATGATGTTTGTGTCGAGGTAGACGGGATAAACCGGGTCGGTGATAGCAACGACATTGTCTACCGACAGGATGTCGCCGATATTTCCTATATCGCTTTTGGCGCCGTCACTCACGAACACCTCAGACAGGTCAATCTCAATGCCACGCGACCTGTAGTCGCCCTCGATGATTGCATCGATGAGAAACCTGTGCCCCTGCTCTGGCCCGTAGCCTGTAAACGTATTGGCATCGGCCTGAGCGTCGGCGGCAGCTTTCAATGCCTCGACGGCGGCCTGACATAAGGGACGTGTCACGTCACCGATACCGAGTCTGATTATGTCAGCCTCAGGATGTGCCGCCTTGTAGGCATCGACGCGGCGCGCGATGGTCGAGAACAAATAGCTCTCGCTGACAAGTGAAAAGTTTCGGTTGGCTTTATACATAGTTAATTACCCTGCGATTGACGATTATACACTCCGGTGAATACAGTAACAGCCGGGCCTGTCATGTAGACATGATTGTCGACCTCGCGCCACTCGACGGTGAGATCGCCACCGTCAAGATGCACGGTGACATCACGGTCGACAAGACCGTTGACGACGGCAGCCACCACAGTGGCACACGCGCCGGTGCCACATGCCATTGTCACGCCGCTGCCACGCTCCCACACGCGCATCCTTATCTCGTGACGCGACAGAATCTGAGCAAACTCTACATTGACACGGTCGGGAAACAGTCGGTTGAACTCGACCGCACGACCCACATATTCAATATCAACATCATCGGGTGAGCTGACAAAACATACTGCATGAGGATTTCCCATCGAGACGGCGGTGAACCTGAGCGACGTATCGGCATCAACCGCCACCGGCTCGTCAACGAACGTCTCGGAACAGAAATCAACAGGAATTACTTCAGTCAAAAGTGAGGGTAAACCCATATCGACAGTTACCGACTCGATAAGACCGTCATGTCCCGGCTTCAGGAATAAATGTTTAACGCCCGAAAGAGTTTCGAGCGTTACATGAAGTTTCTTAATCAAGTTGTTGTCGTAGACGTATTTAGCGACGCAGCGCGCGCCATTACCACACATTCGGGCTTCCGAACCGTCGGCATTGAAAATACGCATTTTAAAGTCGGCGTCACACGACGGCAGGATCAGTATTATGCCGTCTCCTCCCACTCCTTTGTGCCGGTCGCTCATCTCTCGCGCCAGGGAGGCAAGATTGGCGGGGCTGCCTGAGAGGCAATCGACATAAATGTAGTCATTGCCTAAGCCCTGCATCTTGGTGAATTTGATATGTTCCATCTATTGGAAATGGTCATTGATTTGATGTGGCAAAATTACTGCCAAAATTTCAAAAATCCTATAGTATGATAAAAAAATTCACACCAATATTTTTTAGCACCGATTATACTACACACCGAGTATGTTTCGTTACATAAATAATGAATAGCAATAAGCTCATACCGGCCTTGATTCTGCTCACGCTCGCAGGCGTGAACCGTTTCAGTGCGTCGGCTCAGGACGGCTCAAAGGCCTATAGTTTCCTGAACACCACCTCGTCGGCCCGTATATACGGTCTGGGTGGAATCAATATCACCAATGTCGACGAGGACATATACAGCACCGACCAGAATCCCGCCCTGCTTGGCGGCGAGATGTCGGGACAACTAGGTATCAACTACATGCGCTATCTCGGCGACTCCAATTTCGCAGGTCTGCGATACGCCCACAGCTCGGGGCAGTACGGTGCCTGGAGCGCATCGGTGCAATACTTCGGCTACGGCTCCATAACGGCAGCCGATGAGGGCGGCGTCATCACGGGAACATTCTCACCCAAGGATGTATCGTTCGGAGCAGCCTACTCTTACGACATATACGGTAACTGGCGCGGAGGCATAGCGGTCAAGCTGCTGTACAGCAGTTACGAGCAATACTCGGCGATGGCCGTTTCGACCGACCTCGGTGTCAATTACTACAACCCCGACACCGACTTCTCATTTTCATTTGTAGCTGCAAATATGGGCGGTCAGCTCAAGAAATTCAACGACATGAGCGACCATCTGCCCATCGATTTGAGATTGGGTGTGGCAAAATCGTTCGGCGAGTTTCCTGTCAGGTTCTCAATCACAGCATGGAACCTCACCAAGTGGCATCTGCCCTACATAGAAAAAGGTGACGGCGACATCGACTCTGACCCTGTGGTCAAAGACTCGTTCTCGAGCAATCTGTTCAGACACCTGGTGTTCGGTGCCGAGCTTATATCAAGTTCCAAATTCTATCTCACGCTCGGCTACAATTACAAGACACGCACCGACATGTCGACCTACTCGCGCAGCTTCGTATCGGGCTTCTCGCTCGGTGCCGGGCTCAATGTATCACGCTTCCGTGTGGGCCTGGCTCTCGCTCAGCCTCACAGCGGCGCGACCACACTGATGTTAAACTTATCATTAAATATTAACGACATACTTCATTGATTTCAAATCAAATGGACAAGAAAATAATCATAGCTATCGACGGATATTCATCATCGGGCAAGAGCAGTATGGCCCGCGCGCTTGCCGGCAAGATAGGCTACCGATATATTGACTCAGGCGCCATGTACCGCGCCGTGACACTGTATGCAATGAGGCACGGAATGATCGACGCCGACCACAATGTCGATACCCGCGCACTGACAGCCGCCCTACCCGACATTCATATTGACTTTGATGTCACTGCCGATAAGCAGTACACCCTGCTCAACGGTGAGAATGTCGAGAACGAGATACGCCAGCTGCCGGTCTCAAACAATGTGTCGCCCGTAGCCGCCATTCCCCAGGTGCGTCATTATCTCTTAGCTCTCCAACAGGACTTCGGCACTGAAAAGGGTATCGTAATGGACGGCCGTGACATAGGCACCACCGTATTCCCCGATGCCGAGCTGAAGATATTTGTCAACGCCCCGGCCGAGACCCGTGCCGAACGCCGGCTCAAAGAACTTCAGGCAAAAGGTGAGGCCGTGACCTATGACGAAATTCTCGCCAACGTGAAGCAGCGCGACCACATCGACGAGACACGCGCCGAGAGCCCGTTGCGCCGCGCTGACGATGCCATTGACTTTGACAACTCAACGATGTCGATAGATGAGCAGAACGCCGCCCTGCTCAAGCTGTATAACGATACCATATCATGCTGAACAGCCCAGGCCCCATACAGGTTACAATCGACCCGGGCTCGGGATTCTGCTTCGGAGTCACCACAGCCATAAACAAGGCCGAGGAGGAACTCGCACGCGGCGGCAAACTGTATTGTCTCGGTGATATCGTACACAACAACGAAGAGGTCAACCGCCTGCACGCGATGGGCATGGACACGATAACCCACTCTCAGCTCGACGAGCTGTCGGATGTGCGTGTGCTGCTGCGTGCCCACGGCGAGCCCCCCGAGACATACGCCACCGCACGACGCAACAATATTGAGATTATCGACGCGACCTGTCCTGTCGTGCTGCAACTGCAACGCCGCGTCAAGGAGTGCTACGACCGCTCATCGGGCAGCAATGTCCAGATTGTGATATACGGCAAACGCGGACATGCCGAAGTCAACGGTCTCGTAGGCCAGACCGACGGCAATGCCATTGTCATTGAGCACACTGACGAGATAGACTGCCTTGACTTCACCAAGGATACCGCCCTGTTCTCGCAGACGACCAAGTCGATAGAGGGTCTCAAGGCCATGAGCGACGCCATCAGCCGGCGACTTGTCCCACCGGCACGGCTCACATGCCACGACACGATATGCCGCCAGGTGGCCAACCGTGTCGAGCGGCTGAAAGAGTTTGCCCGCTCACACGACCTGGTTCTCTTTGTATCGGGCAGCAAGAGCAGCAACGGCCGCATACTCTACAACGAGTGTCTGCGCGTCAACACCAACACCCACATGGTGTCGAGCGAGAAAGACCTGAACCCCGAGTGGCTTGACGGTGTAAGCAGCGTGGGTGTGTGTGGCGCGACATCGACGCCACGATGGCTCATGGAACGCGTCAAAGACTCGGTAATAAATTTAGTCGACAAATGAACAAGTTATCAAAATACCTCCTTATCGCCGGGCTTATCTCCACAACCGCGGCATGCAGACCTACGACCGACACAGCCGACGTAGATCTGGAATATGTCAGGGAGCTGGGCTACCGACACGCTGCAAAGTACCGCGAGCTCGACAGCCGGTCGACCGAGATGCAACGTCAGGACTTTCTGCTCAGCATCAGAGCTCTTGAAACCCGCCTCGCCGCTGAGGTAGGCGAAGCCTATGCCCGCGAGTTCAGTCAGGCATTCGCCGACTCAGCTTTCACCGCCCGCTAACCGCCATAAAAAATAACGCTCCCGGCACACTGCATCACGGCACTGTGTCGGGAGTGTTGTTTAGTATGAGCTCAATTCAATTTTCCTCGACCTCGGGAGCAATGAGTTTGTAGCCCTTGCCGTGGATATTGATAATCTCGATAGAGGGATCTTCTTTAAGATGTTTACGCAGCTTGGTGATATAAACATCCATAGAACGTGCGTTGAAGTAGTTGTCATCAATCCAGATGGTCTTCAGTGCGAAGTTGCGCTCAAGAATCTCGTTGACATGGGCGCACAGGAGGCTCAACAGCTCTGACTCCTTGGTAGTGAGCTTAGTAACCTTATCGCCAATCATGAGCACCTGTTTCTGGGTATCGAATGTGAATTTACCAATCTTGTACATGGTAATCTCACGGCCCTTCTTGCCCTTGACACGACGCAGGATTGCCTCAATACGGAACACGAGCTCTTCCATCGAGAAAGGCTTGGTGATGTAGTCGTCGGCACCGATCTTGAAGCCGTCGAGGATATCCTCTTTGAGCGACTTGGCTGTCAGGAAGATGATAGGCACCTCGCCATTGACAGTCCTGATTTCCTGAGCGAGAGTGAAGCCGTCTTTCTTAGGCATCATCACGTCGAGCACACATATATCATACTTTCCTTTAAGGAAGGCTTTGTAGCCACTTTCACCGTCGGCGAAGAGGTCGGCGTTAAAGCCTTTGGCTTGCAGATACTCTCTGAGCAGCATGCCCAGATTCTCATCGTCTTCGCACAGAAGAATTTTCATTTTTTCTTCCATAATATTCAATTTTTAGTTAGCGGTAATATAATTATAAATTTTGTTCCTACATTAATTTCACTCTCGGCCTTGATTTCGCCGCCGAGCACCTCGATCATCTTCTTGACGTAGGCAAGACCGAGGCCAAAGCCCTTGACATCGTGAACATTGCCGGTGTGGACGCGATAAAATCGCTCGAATATCTTCTTCAGGTCTTCACGTTTGATGCCGATGCCGTTGTCGCTCACGGTTATTTCAAGTTTGCGGCCGTCAATGTCGCGTGTGGTGACCATGAGCTGCAGGGGGACTTCCTCACGACGATACTTCACCGCATTGTCAAGCAGGTTGAATATCACATTGGTAAAGTGCATCTCGTCGACCATCACTATCGCATCATCGGCATCGAGATTAGACTGTATGGTGCCTCCATATCGCTCGACCTTGAGTTTGAACGTGTGTATGATGTTGTCGATAACCGAATTGGCATCAATTTCCTGTAGGCGCACCGTAGCTTTCTTCTTATCGAACATCGACATCTGGAGCACTTTCTCGACCTGAAATCTCAACCGCTTGGTCTCATCATTGATGATCGAGGCTGCATGCTGCAACATGGCCGGCGATTTACGCACCGAGTCGTCGTTCAGCATCTGAGCCGCAAGCGATATTGTCGATATCGGCGTCTTGAACTCATGGGTCATGTTGTTGATAAAGTCATTTTTCATCTCGGTCAGCTTCTTCTGCCTGAAGGCTACCACGATTATATAGATGAATATAATCAGCAGTATAATGGTCATTATCAGCACCGGGCCCATGAATCCGAGCGACTTGTGTATGTAATCGCTCTTGCGGGGGAAGTACACCTTCAGGAAGTGAGCCTTGTCGGGAGTATCGTTGGGGAATAACGACATCACGAACATACTGCCCTGAGCATCGGGGGTCGACATATAACCGTTGGTCTTGAACACCGGGACGTTGTCACGGTTGACGAGCGCATACTCGAACGGGATGTCGATGCCGCTGTTGGCAAATTCGGTCTTCAGATAGCCGGTGGTCGTTGCCGAGTCGACACGCTCCCTTATCGAGCGGTCGGCCGTCTGACTCATGATGTTAAGCATCACGTCATTTATAAGGCCGCGCTTGTACATCACCCTGTCCTTATAGGCATCCTGCTGCATGGCACGATAGCGTCGGGCAAAGTCACGCTGGTCGTTCTGGAGCTGAGATATCTTTGACATATCGGCTTTGATGGTAAGGTCGGCATCAAGACCGCTTGCAGTGGTAAAACGATACTTTACACCACCAAGATGCTGCAGATCGCCCTCGTTGTACTGAGAACTTACCGACGATGTCTCGATAAACGACACATCCTCTTCGAGATAGTATTTGATCTCGTCCTGCTGCAACTTCATGGCTACGCTGTGCAGCCCTCGTCTTACTCCCTCCGAGAACTGATCCTCACGCATCTTTATCATGCTCTCCATATACATAATCTGCATATAGAGCAGCGCGGCAAACACTATTGCCATGATAACCGTGAGCAGCCATATAGTCGATTTCTTCATTATCCTATCCTCATTATTTATCGTTTCATATCTTATTAACAATTCACGTTAATTTTAGTTTTTATTATACTAAAATTAATTTGAATCAACAATCTTAATAAATGCTAAACAACAGGTCAAGTGTTAATTTGCATTTAGGTTCAAAATTAACACTTAAATTTTAACATTCCAAACTCTACAACACACATTATACAATCGAGTGCCTGATTTAGCAATAATTAAACAAAAAGAGTGCGGAGCCAAAGTGTATATGACTCCGCACATATATATAGGACTGTGGTATTACTCCTCGGTCTCAGGGTCGGCTGCACCTTTGGGCAACGTGCGGTGTAAGGCAATGAAGCCCAGGAAACCTGCTATAACCGAACCGACAACAATGCCGAGTTTAGCATGATCAAGCAACGCATTGGCTTCCTCACCACCGGCACCGAACGACAGGTTGGCAATGAACAGAGATACGGTAAATCCAATGCCGCCAAGCAAAGCCACCGATGCAATCATAGGCCACGTACTGCGCACGGGCATCGGTGCAAGTTTCAACTTGATCGTGAGCCATGAGAAAGCGAATATACCCACAAATTTACCCAGAACAAGACCACATATCACAGCGAGCGAAATGCCCTCGAACACCGAGACGGGATCCATGTCGAGCAGGAATATACCGGCATTGGCGAACGCAAACAGCGGCACGATGAAGAAGTTGACTATCGGGTGCAGCGAGTCTTCAAGCTCCTGTAGCGGTGATATCACCTTGTCTGATGCCGACTCAACCTCTTTAAGATAGTTCATCTGCTCTTTGGTCAAGATCGATTTACGGTTGAGCAGCTCGTCATCCTCGGCACGGAATTTGGCAATCGACGACCTGATTTTCTTAATATATTTCTTAGGCGCGAACACCGGCGTGGCAGGGATACAGAACGCCACGAGCACGCCGGCAATAGTAGGATGTATTCCCGAGTTCAGGAACAGGAACCACACGGCCGTACCGATTGTGAGATAGAAAATCTTACTCTGAATTTTAAGTAACGAGCCGAGCAAAAGCACGCCGAGCAGGATGGCCGCGTAGACAAGCAACATGGCATTGATGTGAGTCGAGTAGAACGCGGCTATCACGATGATACCGCCTATGTCGTCGACCACGGCAAGCGTTGTCAGGAATATCTTCAGCGATATGGGAACGCGTGAACCAAGCATCGCAAGCACACCGAGCGAGAACGCGATATCGGTTGCCATAGGTATAGCAGCTCCGTTGGTGTAGTCAGTGCCGGCACTTAATGCAAAAAAGATCAAGACGGGCACTACCATGCCGCCGACTGCCGCAACGATAGGCAGCAACGCCTGCTTGAACGACGCGAGCTCGCCCACCAAAATCTCACGCTTGATTTCGAGGCCGATACTGAAAAAGAATATCGCCATCAGCGCGTCGTTGATAAACTGTAGCATCGTCATCGGATGCCCGTTGTGGCTGAACAGGTTGAACGAACCTATCTGCAACCTCACTTCCTGATCCCAAAAATGGAAATAATACTGGTTGATTGCCGGGATATTGGCAACAATCAACGCCAATACCGTAGCCGCAATCAACACGTTACCGCCCGACGCATGTCGGCGCAATGCCTGTCTCGCAGCAAAAAACACGCTGTGGTTAGAACTGTCAGCTTGAACTTGGTTTTGTGTCATAGTAAAGATGTTTTTACCTATTAACAAAATTATACATCATTTTGTTTTTCAACAGCAATACAGGCCTGTCCATTTTTTGAACAAGCCTGCATCAAAACATTATTTACATAAGTTTTAGTCAAGTTTAAGGACTGCGAGGAACGCTTTCTGCGGCACCTCGACCGAGCCTATCTGCTTCATGCGCTTCTTACCTTTCTTCTGCTTCTCGAGCAGTTTGCGTTTACGCGATATATCGCCACCGTAACACTTGGCAGTCACATCCTTGCGGACAGCCTTGATGGTCTCGCGGGCAATGATTTTGGCTCCGATAGCCGCCTGGATGGCAATGTCAAACTGCTGTCGGGGTATCAGCTCCTTGAGTTTCTCACACATCTTGCGGCCGAATGTAACGGCATTGTCGGCATGTGTGAGCGTAGACAGGGCGTCGACACTCTCGCCGTTGAGAAGTATATCAAGCTTGACGAGACGCGACTCCCTGAAGTCGTGCAGATGATAGTCAAACGAGGCATAGCCTTTTGATATCGATTTGAGACGGTCATAGAAATCAATCACAATCTCACCGAGCGGCATGTCAAATATCAGCTCGATACGGTTGCCCGAGATATATTCCTGCTTAACAAGCTCACCGCGCTTGCTCAGACACAACGTCATGATAGGGCCTATGTAGTCGGCGGCCGTGATGACCGAGGCGCGTATATATGGTTCCTCAATATGGTCGATTAATGTAGCCTCGGGCAGTCCTGACGGATTGTGAACCTCGGTGACATTGCCTTTCTTGTCGAACACTTTATATGAAACGTTGGGCACGGTGGTGATGACATCCATGTCAAACTCACGGCCGAGACGCTCCTGAACAATCTCCATGTGAAGCAGTCCGAGGAAACCGCAACGAAATCCGAAACCGAGCGCAGCCGACGATTCGGGCTGGAATGTAAGCGATGCGTCATTAAGCTGCAACTTCTCGAGCGAGGCTCTCAAGTTTTCAAAATCCTCGGTCTCTATGGGGTAAACGCCGGCAAACACCATAGGCTTGACCTCCTCAAAGCCGTCAATAGCCTTGTCACAGGGACGGTTGACATGGGTAATTGTATCGCCCACCTTAACCTCACGCGATGTCTTGATGCCCGATATGATATAGCCTACATTGCCGGCCGACAGCTCGTTACGCGGTGACATATCAAGTTTCAGTACACCTATCTCGTCGGCATTGTATTCCTTGCCGGTAGCGACAAATTTCACGAAGTCGCCTTTGTGTATGGTGCCGTTCTGAATTTTAAAATATGCGATGATACCGCGGAACGGATTGAACACAGAGTCGAAGATAAGCGCCTGCAACGGAGCCTCGGGGTCGCCCACGGGCGCCGGAATACGGTCTACGATAGCTTTGAGTATCTCGGGGACACCCGCGCCAGTCTTACCGCTGGCACGTATAATCTCCTCACGCTTGCAACCGAGGAGTTCGATGATCTGATCCTCAACCTCGTCGGGCTTGGCACTGTCAAGGTCTATCTTATTGATTACCGGGATAATCTCAAGGTCATTATCGATAGCCATATAGAGGTTGGAGATGGTCTGAGCCTGTATGCCCTGTGATGCGTCGACGATGAGCAGCGCGCCCTCACATGCAGCTATGGAGCGAGACACCTCATACGAGAAGTCAACGTGTCCCGGAGTATCGATAAGATTGAGTATATAATGCTCACCGTCAAGATTATAGTCCATCTGGATGGCATGGCTCTTGATTGTTATGCCACGCTCACGCTCAAGCTCCATGTCGTCGAGCACCTGAGCCTGCAAATCCTTGGCATCGACAGTGTTGGTGTATTCAAGCAGACGGTCGGCCAGCGTTGATTTGCCGTGGTCAATATGAGCAATTATACAAAAGTTGCGGATATTCTTCATTATCTATGTAATTTTCAACAAAGTTACTACATATTCATCAATCGTGCAACACTACGACAAACAAAGCAGGGCCGCCACCCGAGGTGACAACCCTGCTATCATCATGGTTATGTATTATATGAGTTATACCCAGCGTGTGTAGGCAAAGTCCTGACGATGGGGCAGCTCGACATTCTTGGGATAGAGGCGGATGCCATAACGGAACACGCCTGCATCTTTGAGTTTGCAACGCAGCTCATAGGTGAGGACATTGCCCTCTTCCTTGACAACCTCGAAGGGAAGTACCTGGCACAGGCTCTCCTCGCCGTTCTCAATCTTGTATGTAACCTGCTCGACACCCAGGTCACGGCCTATACCGTTGGTGTCGACAATGACACGTACCGAGTAGTCGCTGCCCGATGTGGCATTGGCATGCTCGGTCGAAACGACGTCAAACACCTTGATACCGTCCCATGCCTCGGCGACTTTCTCCTTCCAGGCAACGATTTTCTTAGCGTCGGCATAGTCATCGGCAGCCAGCTTGTTGAAACGTTTTGCCTCGGGGTCGTAGAAGCGGGCGATATAATCGTCGATCATACGCTTCATTGTGAAGTGAGGAGCGATGTTGCCGATAGAGCCCTTGATATACTGAATCCACTCGGGTGAATAGCCCTTTGAGTTCTTGGCAAAGTACAAGGGGATAATCTCGTTCTCGAGCATCGAGTAGATGGTGGCGGCGTCGAGCTTATCCTGCTGAGCCTGGTCGGTGAATGTGCGCTTGTCGGTAAGAGCCCAGCCGGCTTTCTCGTTGAAGCGGTAGCCTTCATACCACCAGCCGTCGAGCACCGAGAAGTTAAGCACGCCGTTCATCTCGGCTTTCTCGCCCGATGTACCCGATGCCTCGAGAGGACGCGTGGGAGTATTGAGCCAGATGTCAACGCCGGTAACGAGACGCTTTGCAACTACCATATTGTAGTCCTCGAGGAAGATAATCTTGCCGAGGAACTGGGGCATGCGCGAGATCTCCATGATACGCTTGATGAGGCCCTGTCCTGCACCGTCGGCGGGGTGAGCCTTACCCGAGAATACAAACTGAACGGGGAACTGCTCGTTGTTGACGATCTTGGCAAGACGCTCAAGGTCGGTGAACAGCAGGTGTGCGCGCTTATATGTTGCAAAACGACGTGCAAAACCGATAATGAGAGCATTGGGGTTAATCTTATCGACAATCTTCATCACTGCCGAGGGATCACCCTGGTTGGCGAGCCATTTGGCTTTGAAATCGCGCTTAACGAAGTTGATAAACTTGTTCTTCAGGCACATGCGCATGTTCCAGATCTCCTCGTCGGGTACCTCGAAGATGCCTTTCCATGCCTCGGGGTCGCTCTGGTTGTGGAATACCTGCTCACCGAGCTTCTCGGCATAGAACTCTTTCCACTCGCTCGCTGCCCATGTAGGCATGTGTACGCCATTGGTAACGTAGCCCACGTGAGACTCCTGCCAGTTGTAGCCTTTCCAGATACCGGCAAACATCTTCTTTGATACCTCGCCGTGCAGCCAGCTCACACCGTTAGCCTCCTGACAGGTGTTGAGAGCGAACACGCTCATCGAGAAGCGCTCGTCGGTGTTGGGGTTCTCACGACCCATGTTCATGAGGTCGTTCCAGCTGATGCCGAGCTTGGCAGGGAAGGCGCCCATGTACTTGCCGAAAAGGCCCTCGTCGAAGTAGTCGTGGCCGGCAGGCACGGGGGTGTGTACAGTGTAGAGTGACGAAGCGCGTACGAGCTCGAGCGCAACGTTGAAGTCAAGGCCTTTTTCCTGAACATAGTCAACCAGACGCTGCAAGTTGAGCAGAGCGGCATGACCCTCGTTGCAGTGGTAGAGGGTGCTGTTGATACCGAGCTTTTTGAGCATGAGCACACCACCGATACCGAGCAGATACTCCTGCTTGATACGGTTCTCCCAGTCACCGCCATAGAGCTGGTGAGTGATTGAGCGGTCATACTCGCTGTTCATGTCAAAGTCAGTATCCATCAGATAAAGTTTCATACGGCCTACATTCACACGCCAAATGTGCGAGTAGATGATGCGGTCGTGGTAGGGCACCTCAAGAATCATGGGGTGGCCGTTCTTATCGAGAACCTGCTCGATAGGGAGCTGGTTGAAGTTCTGGGGCTCGTAGTTGGCAATCTGCTGACCGTCGACACTCAGTGTCTGGGTGAAGTAACCGTAGCGATAGAGGAAACCGACGGCGGTCATGTTGATACGGCTGTCAGATGCCTCCTTGATATAGTCGCCGGCGAGCACACCGAGACCGCCCGAGTAGATCTTGAGGCAGTTGCAGAGACCGTATTCCATCGAGAAATAAGAAACCGAGGGAACGTCAGTGCGCATAGGCTCGCTCATATAAGCCTTGAACATGTCATAGACTTTCTTCAGACGCTCCATGAGATCCTTGTCGGCAAGGATTTCCTGAAGGCGCTCGAAAGGAAGTTGCTGGAGAACCATCACGGGGTTCTCACCGGTGTTTCTCCATAAGTCGGGGTTAAGATCGCGGAACAAAGACTTGGCTTCACTATTCCAAACCCACCAAAGGTTCTTGGCAATCTCCTCGAGGGGTTTTAGCTTTGCAGGAAGCTCGGCTTTAACTGTAAGGTCACGCCACTGAGGCGCGTTGGTATTACTTACTTGTAGTTTCATAATTATAATTGAGGATTAAATATTCTTATACTTGAATTATAAATTAAACGGTCAGGTTAAATCACTTATTGCGTTTTATACTGTTGTTCAGGGCTATTTCAAATGCCTGGACATACAGCCCGATGAAATGAGACCAGTCGGCAAGCGACGATGTGTGACGGGCAGCCTCACCGAGCGCCTTTATATCGGCCTTCTTCCCGACAACCGACGACACGGTGTAGGCAATCGCATCACACACGGCGTCATAGTTGCTGTCGGTGCGCTCTACTACCTTAACACCTGTGGTGTCAAATTGGTTGCCGACCGAGCTCAGAACCCACTGGCCGAAACCCGACAATGTGGTAGTAACAGTCGGCACGCCGAACGCCACGCTCTCCAACGGTGTGTAGCCCCACGGCTCGTAGTAGCTGGGGAACACGGTGATATCAAGTCCCGGAAGCAGGTCATAATATGTCATGCCGAACACACCGTCATTGCCATTGAGATAGCATGGCACGTAGATAACATTGATGTTATCGGTGGGAATGACATTGAAATTGAGCTGGTGGATACGGTTGATTATCGGGTCACAATCAGGATTGTTGAGATTGTGGGTGATTACAGGGTCGGCGAGCATCGTGCCATCGTGGGCTGCATGAGCGAGAGCCTCGTTCAGGTCGGCGCGTGCGTCGCGGCTCCATGCCGGCACCATGACGAGAGCGAGCACGGGAGCGTCATAGGCAATAGCACGCAGTTCGTTTACCGAGTCGAGGAACAGGTCAATGC